>JALONX010000099.1 GCA_025454695.1 Chloroflexaceae bacterium | reverse complement strand
CATCGTCGTCAAAGATTCGATCCGAGACCGCATGAATCGAAAAGAATATCTCGATTCCAACCGTCAGGATGGCAAGGATATGATGGTGGCACTGACTTGCCACGATACTCAGGCGCTGGTAGAAACGGCCCGCCGCGAAGGCCACAAGGCGGTGGTGCAAACGGCGGCGGCCAGTGCCCTGGGGCGCATGGTGCTGGCGCTGGGCAACCACTTCAACCTGCCGGTGATCCATGTGGTGCGCCGCCCTGAACAGGTGGAACTGCTACGCAGCGAAGGGGCCAGTTATGTGCTCAACAGCAGCGAGCCAGGCTTTGAAAAGCAGCTGCGGCAGCTCTGCAAAGAACTCAACGCCACCATTGGCTTCGACGCAGTGGCGGGCGAGATGACCGGGCAACTGCTGCACGCCATGCCCAACGGGGGGCGGGTGATTGTCTACGGGGCGCTTTCGCTGGCGGGCTGCCTGGTACACCCCAGCGATTTGATTTTTCAGCAGAAGCGGGTGGAGGGCTTCTGGCTGGCCGACTGGTTCCGCACCCAGACGCCCTTAACCTCGCTGCGCACCGCCCTGGCCCTGCAACGGCTGTTTGGCAGCACGCTGAAAACTTCGGTGCGGGCATGCTTCCCGCTGGAAGAAACCGCCACCGCCCTGAAGCTCTACGCCCGCAGCATGACCGAGGGCAAAGTGCTGCTGATGCCGGGGCTGCGGCGGGGCCGCATGTAGCGCTCACACAAGCACAAAGCAGCAGTGCTCTCGCAAAGCCGCAAAGCTCGCAAAGCAGGGCAGGTTCAATACAGTTTTTATTCACAGATTACGCAGATTACGCAGATTTTTCACGTCTCATCTGCGTAATCTGCGTAATCTGTGGATTGAACCGAAGAAACAATCCTCTGCGCCTTGAGGCCTTTGTGAAACTGCCTTTTGCTATCGCGCCGCTAGCCCGAACTCGGTTGGCCGGCGCGGTGCCGGGTGCCGGGCGGGCATAAAGGCCATGCGGTGTTCGTTCAGAAACGCTTCCATTGTGCGAGCCGGGCGACCCAGCAGGGCCGCAACGCTGTTGGTGGGCGGCTCGGGTATACGTAGGGCCAGTTCTTCCAATTCTACGATATGCTGCGCCAGCCAGGCGGGCAGACGAGCCTGCGTCACCAGCATCTGGTAGTGCTCATCGCGTGTTACATTGATGGCGCGAATGCTGCTGCCCGTGACTCGCCCAATCCGCTCGGCCATGTCCTGGTTGCTGAGACTATCAGGGCCAGTAAGCGTGATGGCCGTGGCCGGGAGCGGCTGGTTGCTTAACAACAGCCCGGTTGCCACGGCGGCAACATCACGGCAATCCACATAGTTGCGTGGGGCTGCACCCGCCGAGCCAACAATGGTGCCGAACTGCTGAATGGGCGTGGCATTGCGGAGCCAGTTTTGCATAAAAGCATACGGGCGTAGGTTACAATGTTCAAGCCCGCTTGCCGCCAGCCTGGCCTCAATCGCCCGGTGCCAGTGGGCCACTTCTACCCATGCAGGTGGGGCTACCATGGGCGCGGAAAGTTTGACAATGCGCTGCACCCCGGCCCGCTGTGCGGCATCAATCGCCCGCGACTCAATCGCCACCTGGCCGGGGTTGGTGCCAATGAGCAAAAACAGGGCCTCAGCGCCAACCAAGGCCGCGCACAGTTGATCCTCTGACTCGTGATCTGCAATGGCATACTCGACCTGGGCCACCTGACTCTCTGGTGCAATCGGGTAGCTGCGCGGTTGTTGCCGTAACACACCCCTGACGGTGCAAGGTTTCTCTGCCAGCTGCCGCATCACTTCCGTGCCCACGGTGCCAGTGCAGCCAAGGACGGCGACGACTAGAGTTGCGTTTAATGCATGCATACGTGTTCTCCTTATACTTGCTGTGTCTGCCACATGGCGACACCTATTCTTGTACACACAACACGGCCCGCAAGGCCCGCTCGGTGAGCGGCGCGGCAACCATGCCAATCGGGATCGAGACCAGAAAACTGAGGCCAAAGCTTTGCAGCCAGATAAGCAGAAACCCCTGCACAAAGCCCAGACTGACTGCCAGCATTACAAACGACATAAGCAGCGACATTACGAAACCGAGCGCCATCCCCATCATCGCACTGTAGACCTTCTTACTGACCTTCATACGTTCCTCCTTGTTATGAGACTGACTATTCGACAAACACGAGTGAAAACTTATTGTACGTTTCTCCAATATTCGTAATTACGAATATTGGAGAAAAATTTTTAGCCACGTAGTTTATCCAGCAGCGCATTCAGCTGGTGTGCTTCTGCCGCAGAAAGCGAATTGGCCTGGTCGCGCTGGGCCGTAAGTTGAGCGTCCATCTCCCACAGCTGCCGTCGTCCCTCGTCACTGATAGTGATCAGAAACACGCGCCGGTCGTTCGGGTCTACCTCGCGCACTACCAGGCCTTTGTGCGTGAGCTTATCGAGGAGGCGGGTAAGGTCGCCACGCTTATTAAACAGCAGGTTCTTAATATCACCCACGGAGATTGCTTCGGGATAGTGTTCATTTAACGTCATCAGGATATTAAAATGTTGATCGTTGAGATCGAATGGATGTAGCACTGCAAGCGTTTTTTCAAGCAACACGTTGTAGGTATGCACCAGATTAACAATCACTTTTTCGTGCTCGTCTCGGAACGGAGCTGTGATATGGAGTTCATCTTCGAGTTTCATTGGTGGGCCGTGTTTATGTTCATTTATTCGTAATTACGTATTTCGTAGATACATATTACACTGGAATCGATAGTTGTCAATAGGCAATTTGGGATCAATTATTGTTCGTCACTGGCACACCGACAGCCCGAACTCGGTTGGGTGGCGTGGGGCGGTGCCGCTCCGGGCGGTTGTTGCCATGTCCGGCAGCGTGAACACGTAGTCGCGCTCAGCGGCGCGGGCGTGGCAGCCGTGGCACGAAGCTGAGTTGTCGGAAACGAGCCGTCCGCTAGTGCTGTACCACGCATATTTCCACAGGCCGTTGCGCAGGTCGGCAGGCAAGTTCATAATCCAGTTGGCCCGCTTCTCGCGCAGAAAAACATTCGTCAATTGATTGGCGGTGAGTTGGCCGTTTGTATCACGGCTGGCAGCGTAGGTCTCCATCACAATGACCGTGCCTTCAGGCAGGATACTGTTGTTCTGCATAGCGGCGAGTCCCTCCGGGTTAACATACATCTGCCGCACTACCTGGCTGTTGACGCAATCCACCGTGGCGTAGCGCACAAAGCGGGTGCGATAATCGGCGGGAAAGGCAACGGGTGAGTCTGGTGCGCTGGTGACTGGCGGTGCGGCGACTGCGGTTGCTGCCGCTGGCGCTGGTGCCGTCAGCAGGGCCGTGTCCTCACGGATGGTGAGGGTAACGGTGAGTGTGACGCCCTCCTGCACTGTCAACACGCCAGCCAGCGAGGGCGGCTCAAAGCCAAAATCCCGCATGCGCAGCTGGGCGGTAGCCGTGCCCCGCAGCGTGTCGCCGTTGATTTGTGCCCGCACCGCAAAGGGGATTGGGCGGGTGGTATTGCGAATGGTAAGATCGCCGACCAGCCCAAATTCAAGCTCCACCCCCTCCTGCGGGTTGGCCGGAAAATCCTGCAAACTGGTCGCGGTGAAGCTCGCCAGTGGAAAGCGGTTCGATTCAAGCCATTGCTCCCTAATCGTTGCATCTCGATCCAGGTCATCGCTGGCCAGCGTGCGCAGGTCAACGCTAAAGCTGCCCCGTTCCAAACTCACGGCTGGCTCCTCTAGGCGAAGAACCAACTCCCCCGAAATAACCTGTGTCTGGCCCGTGGTGGTAACAGCAGAGGTGACACCGAAAAACTGTTCGCGCACACTGTAGGCCACGCTGGACTCAGCAGGCACTACCAGAAAGCGCCGGGTGATTGCGCCGATTGAGGCGGATGCGGTGGTAATGGCGGGGGCAATGGCAGTCGGGGCGGCAGGTGAGGTGGGCGGGTTAGATGATTGGGGTGAACCGCAACTCACCAGCACTAGCCCCACCAGCAGAGCCAACCCCATGAAAACGTAGGCATGTTTGCTCATACGCTCGTTCCAATTTTTACGTGAGAACCACAAAAGTGATATATATGCATCATAGTTGACAAACTTTTTGTTGTCCAGTATATATTTCTTGCACATTAATAAGTACAGCTTATGAGTACACACTATGGAACTACGCCAACTGCACTATTTTGCAACGCTAGCTGAAGAGCTGCATTTTGGACGGGCCGCCGCCCGGCTTCAGCTGGCCCAACCTGCGTTGAGCCAGCAGATCCGCAATCTGGAAGTTGAACTAGGGGTGACGTTGTTTCAGCGCACGAAGCGGCGGGTGGAACTAACTGATGCCGGGGCGCAGGTGCTGGCAGACGCACGGGCGCTGCTGGCTCAGGCTAGCCAACTGCGGGAAACGGCAGCGCGGGCCGGGCGGGGCGAGTTGGGGCGGCTCGTCCTTGGCTGCACAGGAAACACGCTCTCCACCGTGCTGCCGCTGCTGTTGCGGAGCTTCCGCAGCTGCTACCCAGGGGTGGATGTTGTGTTGCATGAGGCCTGCACCGAAGATCAACTTGATCTTCTAGTGCGCCAGCAGATTCAGGTGGGCCTACTGCACCCTCCGCTACGGCATAGCGAGGTGAGTCACGCTCCGATCTTCAGTGAGCCACTGTTGCTGGCACTGCCGCATGATCACCTGCTGGCAGCCGGGGCACTGATCGAACCGCAGCTGCTTCAACAGGAGCCGCTGATCCTGTTTCCGCGCAACCAGGGGCCAGCGTTGTATGATAAGGTTATTCGGCGTTGCCAGGAGGCGGGCTTTAGCCCCAACGTGGTACACGAGGCGACCACACCCCAGACGGTGCTGGGCCTGGTGGCGGCGGGGGTAGGCTGCGCATTTGTGGCTGCTTCGCTCCAGCAAAACGGGTGGCCTGACGTAACCTTCCGCCCGTTGGCATGGCCACCAATCATGCTAGAAACTGCGGTTGCCTGGCGCTCAAGCGCGAGTCCAGCGGTACACATGTTTTGTGAACTGGCGCAAGCGGTAGCCCGGCAGGAAAGCTGGGTCAAGCAAGCCTAAAGTCTCTCGCAAAGCCGCAAAGCTCACCAAGGGTTTGCAGATGGACGTTGGTGAGCGAATCCTTTGCGCCTTTGCGCCTTTGCGAGAGATTTTCAGTTCACATGCTCCCGCCCCAGCGCCTCAACCGCTGCGTCAAGTTCGCGCAACTGCTGCTCCAGTAGGCACAGGTCGCGTCTGGTGGCCAGGCGCATGCGGTCGGTGAGCCATTCAAAGGTGCCGTCAAAAGGCTGTTCCGGGTCGGGCGCGCGGTCGTGCAGGCGGAACTGGCCAAGCATTTCCCGCAGCGTCTCTTCCACGCCGTGTTGCATGGCCTCGCCCCGCTGCACCAGCTGGCCGAACAGGTGAGCCAGCGAGTCCGCCCCATGCTCCAAATCGTCCCCGTTTGGTCGTTGATCTAGCTGAGTCATTATCTTCCTCACATGCGTGCTGCTATTTGCGCATACAATACTGTCTCGTGCTGTTCTCGTCAATTGAGAATTGAGAATTGAGAATTGAGAATTGAGAATGCAAAGAACCGAGAACCCAGAACCGAGAACCGAGAACCGACCGGAGACCGGGGACGGGCGACCGGCGACCGGGGCCAGGCGATTGACGATTGACGTTGCCCAATGGGCGGCGCGAAGCGCTTTTGACGATTGACGTTGCCCAATGGGCGGCGCGAAGCGCTTTTGGCGATTAGCTGAGTTACGCAGTACGCAGTACGCAGTACGCAGTACGCAGTACGTAGTATGCAGTACGCAGTACGTTTCACGTTCTCTGATCACTCGTCACTCCACCAACCCGTTATGCCAAACCAAACCGACATTGCCAACCAGCAGCAACTGCTGGAAACCCACCGCTACACGCTCCAGATTTTGCTGCAACAGCAGGCCATGCACGGCACCGCCTACGCCCCGCCCGCCATTTTCCACGGCATTCGGGCCGCCCGCGAGCAGATTCAGCTCATCAAGCAGACGCTGCGGGGCTGGCAGGTGGCCGTTGACGACAACCCGAACGACGCTGAAGCGGCCAGCAGCGAGCAGCCGCGCCCGGAGGCGGCTCAGGTGAACGAGCTGCTGAAAACCCTCGACCTGGCTTACAAAACCTTTGCCTCGCAGGTGAGCCTGCGCAACAAACTGGTGGACATGATCAGGCAGCGGCTCCCCACCGCCCCGTTCCGCGAGTTTGAGATTTTCTTCCTCCAGCACTACCGCCAGCTGAATGAAGCCGAGCTGTTTTTTCATCAGCGTGTCCGCGCCCTCACCGTTTCCATCCAGTTCGCCAACCGCCGCGCCCTGGAACTGGCCAACCAGCTTCAGATTGACCAGGCTGTGCCGTCGCTGCCCGACCTGCGGGCGCACCTCACCATCTGGCTCAACAAATATGACCAGGTCTTTCAGCACGCGCCCCACATGTGCGTCCTCTACGTCGGCGTGGAAGAGGGCGTGCGCTTCCCGCGCAGTGTGGAAGAGGAGCTACGGGACTATTTGAAGGCTGAAGGTAGGTAAACGCAGAGGCGCAGAGGCGCAAAGGGATTGCAGATTGGCGTTGCAGAGTTACGCATTCCGCAGTACGTAGTACGCAGTAACTAGCAATCAAGAGTGGTAAAATCATTGGCATTGTTCATCCTCTGAATAATGAGATGAAACCACCATGCCAATGTTCACGACTGCAACCGGCTGGGTGCTGGAAACCGCCCGCAGCGGCTATGCCCTGGGCTTCAACCAGGCCGGGCTGCTGACCCACCGCTACTGGGGGCCGCGCCTGCCCCACCCCGATGACTACCCGTCGCCGCCCAACCCGCCCGGCTGGGCCTCGTTTAACAATCCAGCCCAGCTGACGCCGGAGGAGTTTCCCGGCGTCGAAGACCTCAAGTTCACCGAACCGTGCCTTAAGCTCAGCTTTGCCGACGGCGTGCGCAACGTGGTGCTGCGCTTCGACGCGGCGGCGGTGAGCGAGGGCGAGACCCCCGAACTTCAGCTCACCATGCGCGACACGGTCTACCCGCTGCTGGCCACCCTGCACTACCGCGTCCATACCGCCTACGACCTGATCGAGCGCTGGGTGACGCTGACCAACGAGGGTGACACACCAATCACGCTGGAGCGCGTTTTTTCGGCCCAGTGGCACCTGCCGCCGGGTGATGACTACCGCCTGACCCATGTCACCGGGCGCTGGCTCGACGAGATGCACCTGCGCCACGAACGGCTCGACCTGGGCTGCAAAGTGCTGGAAAGCCGCCGCCTCACCACCAGCCACCACCACAACCCCTGGTTTGCCCTTGACCGGGGCCAGGCCAACGAGGACGAAGGCGAAGTGTGGTTTGGGGCGCTGGCCTGGAGCGGCAACTGGAAAATCGCCGCCGAAGTGACCGATTTTAACTCAACTCGCGTCAGCATCGGCTTGAACGATTGGGATTTTGCCTGGCAACTCAAGCCGGGTGAGTCCTTTAGCACTCCCGCCTGTGTGGCAGGCTACAGCCGGGCCGGTTTCGGCGGCGCAAGTCGGCTGCTGCATGATTACGTCCGCAACGTGGTGTTGCCCCACGGCCAGCAGCCCCACAAGGTGCTCTACAACTCCTGGGAAGCAACCACCTTTGATGTCAACACCAGCGGGCAGATTGCCCTGGCGGAGGTTGCCGCCGCCATGGGCGTGGAGCTGTTTGTGCTGGACGACGGCTGGTTCCACGGGCGCAACAACGACACGGCGGCGCTGGGCGACTGGTGGCCTGACGCGGTGAAATTCCCCGACGGACTCACGCCGCTGATTGCGCGGGTGAATGCGCTGGGCATGGAGTTTGGCCTGTGGGTGGAGCCAGAAATGGTCAACGCCAACAGCGACCTGTACCGTGCCCACCCCGACTGGGTGCTGCACTACCCCACCCGGCCCCGCACCGAGGCTCGCAACCAGCTGATTCTCAACCTGGCCCGGCCCGATGTGCAGGATCACCTGATTGAGAAGCTAGATCGGCTGCTACGCGAGAACAACATCGCCTTCATTAAATGGGACATGAATCGCAACGTCAGCGAGGCGGGCTGGCCCGCTGCACCGGGCGAACAGCGTGAGCTGTGGGTGCGCTACGTCGAAGGTGTCTACCGGGTCTGGGGCACGCTGCGCCAGCGTCACCCTCGTGTCGTCTGGCAGAGTTGCTCTGGTGGCGGCGGGCGGGCCGACCTGGGCATTCTGCGTTTCGCCGACCAGATCTGGGTCAGCGACAACACCGAACCCAACGCTCGCCTGGGCATTCAGGAGGGCTTTTCCTACATCTTCCCCGCCAACACCATGGAAGCCTGGGTGACGGATATGGGCGCCGACTACCTGCCGCTCTCCTTCCGCTTTCATGTGAGCATGTGCGGGGCGCTGGGGGTGGGCGGGCATCTGCTGCGCTGGAGTGAGTCGCAGCGGGCTGAGGCCGCCCACTGGATTGCCCGCTACAAGGCCATCCGCCCGCTTGTGCAGCAGGGCGACCTCTACCGCCTGCGCTCGCCCCAAACGCATGCCTTCTCTGCCGTGCAGTACATGGCGAAGGACAAAAGCGCGGGTGTGTTGTTCGCCTTTCGCACCCACCTGCCCCTGCCCAGCCAACTGCCACCGCTCTGCCCCCGTGGACTCGATCCCGAGGCTCGCTATGAGATCGAGGGCGTGGAGGGCGTGCGCTCCGGCGCGGGCTGGATGTACGGCGGTATTTCGGTGGAACTGGGCGACTTCGACAGCACCATGCGCATGGTGCGGCGGGTGTAATTTTTACCGCGGAGAGCGCGGAGATGTAGTCCACGCACATGCTGGTCGTCGTGTTATACTGAACCGCACAGAATGACTCTCGCAAAGCCGCAAAGCTCGCAAAAGAGGGCAAATGAACGTCATCTAGCTTTCCCTTTGCGGACTTTGCGACTTTACGAGAGCAACAAAAACCTGCTGTTCCAACAGGATGAGCATTGTGAGAAAAGGAGCAACCCCATGCGCATTCGCATCGAGTTTTGCGTCGCTTGAAACTACACCCCCCGTGCCGCCAGTATGGCGGAGTCGCTTGTTAATAGTTTTAGCCCCAACATGGGTGGCAAACACCCGATTGAGGAGTTGACGCTCATCCCGTCCGGCGGTGGCTGCTTTGAAGTCACCATTGACGGCGAACTGGTCTATTCCAAAAACGCCACCGGCAAACATACCACCAATGAGCATGTGATTGAGTTGGTGCGGCAGCGGCTAACAAAGTAGCGACTCGTAATGCGTAATCCGTAACCCGTGACTACAACGCAGTTGGCAGTTGGCAGTTGGCAGTTGGCAGTTGGCAGTTGGCAGTTGGCAGTTGGCAGTTGGCAGTTGGCAGTTGGCAGTTGGCAGTTGGCAATTCCCAGTTGGCAGTTGGCAGTTGGCAGTTGGCAATTCCCAGTTGGCAGTTGGCAGTTGGCAGTTGGCAGTACGTAGTTCGCAGCACGCATCACGCAGTACGCATCACCCCGTGGGGCGCATAGGCGGCCAGGGCTGCCAGCCGCCCATCGGCGGTGTTGATGATGGCGGGGCCAGATGAGACAAGCATGGGCAGGCCGAGGGCCTGCGCCCACTCCTCGTCATCGGCGGCGGCGGGCGGGCGCAGGCCCTGCATGTCGGTGATGATGGCCTGAGTGCAGCCCTCGAATGGCAGGCCGCGCTGAAGCAGCTCGTCAGTGTTCAGGCCGACCACCGCCAGCGTCACCGACGGGTCGGCCAGCAACGCTACGGTGTCGGCGTAGCCCGCGTTGTCCAGCGTGTGAACGGTGTGGCCCTGCGCCCGAAGCTGCTGCGCCACCTGGCGAACTGTCGCTTCCCGCTGCGCTTCGCCGGTGATGGCGTAGATCGGCACTGAACCGAGGCGTTCCCACGGCGGCTGGGCCGCCTCCGCCTGGCTCGCCTCAATCGCCCAGCCCCGTGCGCCATAGCCGAGTTGCAGCCGCCCGTCGGCCAGGCGCATGCTTGGCACGCCCCGTTTGCGGGCCTCGGCAAGCAGTTGCAGCGCCGCCACCGGCAAGGCTTCCCGCCGTCGGCGCTTCTGCAATTCGTAGAGCGGGCCGTCTTTGTCCCATTCCTCATCGCCCGTGGCCTGCGCCCGCACCCCATCCACCACATAGCTGGCCAGGGCCGCCCCAAGCTCCGGCGTCGGTGTTCTAAACGTCGCCGTGATGACAAACAGTCCGTCGTCCTGCGGGTGCCCAACGCTTTCCACATCGGCGATAATCATGCCGATGGACTGGGCACCGTCCTTGAGCGCGTTCCGTATACGCAGGCTGCGGTCTTTGTCGCAGCGCACCCGCAGCAGCACGCCCGGCTGCGGACTCACAATATTCGGCCCGCCATAGGCAAACAGGTGGATTTGTTCGATTGGTTCAGTGGTCATCTGGAATTACGAGTTACGAGTTATGGCTTTCGATTCAACCGTCGCTCAATGATGCGTTGCACCCGTTGCCGCCGTTTTTCTTCCCAACGTTGGCTATGGTCGGCCTGGGCCTGGGCTTCTGCCTGCGTAAACGCCGCCAGTTGCTCTGCTGCCGTCCAGGCTCGCACCGTGTCCATAGCGCCGATGATAACATCTACCTCGCCATCAGCCATATCCCAATATTGCGGATGGTGCAGCACCACATGGGCCAGGAGTTCGCTGGCCTGACCTTGTGGCAAGCCCGTACCCGTCGCTTCAGGCTGGTGATCGCGGCAAAAGAAGAGGTGTGGGTGCCACAGCTGCAAACGGTGCAGCTGGCAGTGGCCCTCGGTCGGAGTTGGCCCATCGCTGTTGCGGGTAAACCAGCAGCATGTTGTACAGTTATCCGCCATGTAATCCCTACGATTGGCTGATGCGCGTAATGCTGAGGGTATTGTACCCTGAAATGGCGACGAAGTTCCTTCTAAAGGACGAGGTAAAGATGCGACGTAGCCATGTAAAATAGTGCGAACTCTTCCCACCTGAGTTGCCTAATTCGCCGCCTCCAATCCGTTTGAGTAATTGAGCAAATAATCGTTACCCCAAACACACATGACCCACCGAACAGGCCCAATTCTGGTTTTTCTGGCGTTGACACTGACTCTGAGTGGATGTAACCTGGTATGGTCAGCCGTCGTTTCGTTGCCTGGGGCACCGCAGCCAGCCCCTGCCGCACCGCAACCAGCCGCGAGCGCACCGCGCACGCTTGCTCCCCAGTTTCGCTGGAATGATTGCCCCTTTGATCCTGATGAGTACCTCATCGAGGAGGGCGAGGTGCGCTGCGGCACGCTCACCGTGACGGAAGATCGCAAGCAGAACGGCGGACGGTTGATCCAGCTGGCCGTGGTGGTGGTCGCCAGTATCGCCGCCGACCCGGCTCCCGACCCGATCCTCTTCTTGGCCGGCGGGCCTGGTGGTGGGGCGATTAACGATGTGGAAGATTGGCTCTACAGCCCACTACGCGACGAACGCGACATTATTCTGCTCGACCAGCGCGGCACGGGCTATTCGCAGCCGAACCTGGCCTGCCCCGAGCTGGCTGACGAAGGCTACGACACCGAGCTTGATGCGCTGGAAGCCTGCCGTGATCGCCTGCGCCAGCAGTGGGTGAACCTGCAAGCCTACAACAGCGCCGCCACCGCTGCCGACGTGGCTGAATTGCGGGAGGCGCTGGGCTATGAACAGATCAATCTGTTTGGCGTTTCCTACGGCAGCCGTGTGGCCCTCACCGTGCTGCGCGATGCGCCCCAGGGCATCCGCAGTGTGATTCTCGACTCGGCCTACCCGCCCGAGGTGAATGGCTACAACGAGCAGCCGCTGAATGTGTTA
>JALONX010000821.1 GCA_025454695.1 Chloroflexaceae bacterium | reverse complement strand
GGGGCTGGTTACCATAGGGCGGGAAGGGCTGCTGCTGTGGCGGGTAAGGTTGCTGTGGTGGGTAGGGTTGCTGCGGTTGATATGGATCTTTCGGCTGGTAGGGCGGTTCCTGATTGCCGTAATCGCTCATGGAATTGCTCCTTGTAGGCAGCCAGCGCACGAAAGCTCCCATAATGCTGGTTGCCGCTTTTGCTTGAAACACATTGGATAGGCTTATTGTAGCATAGCTCACTAGCACTGCAACAGTTGCACAACTAACCTGGGATGATACGACTTTTTTGGGGCCAAAGTTTCTTTCGACCACGTCCGCTTTGGCGAACGGGGGAACATGGTTTTCGGAGAGTCGCAGGCCCGCCAAACCTGCCGTTAACAAAGCCACTGCGTAACCCGTATCGGATAACTTCACCCCGGCGTTGCACATGGTTTAACGTATTGCCGGGCCGAAAATGGGCCATGGGAATGACGCCCGAACGCTGCCACATGGAGTATCATGCGGAGCGTGGAAACACCCTATTCACTTGGCACATGGATCAGGCGGCAGCGCCGGGTGCTGGGACTCACCCAGGCCGAACTGGCCCACCGGGTAGGCTGCGCTGCCATCACCATCCGCAAAATCGAGGCCGACGAGCGCCGCCCCTCGGTGCAGGTGGCCCAGCTGCTGGCCGAGCAACTGGGACTGGCCCCGGCAGAGCGGGAGCTGTTTCTGCGGGTGGCCCGGGCCGAGCTGCGGGCCGATTTTTTGCCCGCAGAAGCCGCCGCTGCTGCGCCCGCCAGCCCTGCTCTGCCCAACAACGGCCTGCCCCTGCCTGCCACCCCGCTCATCGGGCGCGAGGCCGACATAGCCGCCATTGAGTCCATGTTGCGGCGTGAGGCCGTGCGCCTGCTGACCCTACCTGGCCCGCCGGGCATCGGCAAGACGCGCCTGGCCCTGGCCGTGGCCCACGCCATGCAGCCCCACTTCCCGGCGGGCATCCACATGGTGGCGCTGGCCCCTATCAGCGACCCGGAGTTGGTGCCCTCGGCGATTGCCCGCGCCCTCGGCCTGAACCAGAGCGGCCCCGCACTGCTGCACGACATCAAAATGGCTTTGCAGGGCGGCCAGTTGCTCGTGCTCGATAATTTTGAGCAACTGCTGCCCGCTGCGCCCCTGCTGGCCGAGCTGCTGGCCAGCGTGGCCCGGCTCAAGCTGCTGGTGACCAGCAGGGCCGCCCTGCGCCTGGCCGCCGAACATGAATATGCCGTAGCGCCCCTGGGGCTACCGCCGCTGGATCAGGCGCTAACACCTGTTGAGCTGGAAACCTTTCCGGCAGTGAGTCTGTTTGTGCAGCGGGCGCGGGCAGTGCAGGCCAGCTTCCAACTGAATGAAGCGAATGCCGCCGCTGTTGCCACCATCTGCACCAGGCTCGATGGGCTGCCGCTGGCGATGGAGCTGGCGGCGGCCCGCACCAGAATGCTGTCGCCCCAGGCGTTGCTTCAGCGCCTCGACAGCCGCCTGGCCACGCTCACCGGCGGCGCGCGCGACATGCCCGCCCGCCAGCAGACCCTGCGGGCCGCGATTGATTGGAGCTTCCAGCTGCTGGCGGCGGACGAACAGCGCCTTTTTGCCCGCCTGGGCGTGTTTGTAGGCGGCTGGACGCTTGAAGCCGCTGACGCCGTAAACCATTCCGGGCAAACTGACACGCTTGAAACACTGGCCGCGCTGGTTGACCAGAGTCTGGTGCAGCGGCTTGGCGGGCTTGCCACTGAGCCACGCTTCACCATGCTGGAAACCCTGCGCGAGTATGCCCTGGAACAGCTGGCACACGCTGGTGAGTCTGAGGCAATACGCCAGCGCCATGTGGCGTGGTACCTGCACATGGCTGAAGCCCGCCCACCGGGCGATGGGCCAGAACGGGAAGCCTGGTTCACGCGGCTTGATCCTGAACTCGACAATCTGCGGGCAGCCCTGGCGTGGCTACTGGAACGGGCGGAAGGGGCCACGGGCGAGGCCGAAACCGCGCTCACAACGGCGCTACGGCTGCTGGGGGCGCTCACCGGATTCTGGAACGAGCGGGGCTACCTGCGGGAAGGCCGCCAGTGGTTTGCCCGTGGGCTGGCCCGGGCAACCAGCGCCACGCTGCGCCCGCTGCGGGCCAGGGCACTTTCGCAGGCGGCCAACCTGGCCTGCCACCACGGCGATTTTCGGGCCGCCCAACCCCTGGCTGAGGAGGCAGTGGTTCTTTGCCGCGAACTGGGCGACAAACGCAACCTGGCCTGGGCGCTCCAGTGGCTAGGCTGGGGACTGAACGACGAGGGCGACACGGCCCGGGTACGGGCATTGAGCGAGGAGCGGCTGGCCCTCTGGCGGGAGCTTGGTGACGAGCAACGCATCGCCAGTGCCCTGGGGCACCTGGGTTGGGTCGCTATGCGCCAGGGCGATGTTGCCCGCGCCCGCACCGCCCTGGAAGAGGGCCTGGCGCTGGTACGGGCGGCGGGGCAGGTTCACCATGTCGCCGATTTTCTGTTTGACCTGGCCAATGTGGCCCAGCTTTCCGGCCAGCACGACGAAGCCCGCGCCTACACCGACGAGGGCCTGCGCTTGACCCGTAGCCTGACCGCGCCGCATAAGTTGCCACGGGCCTTTCACAACATGGCCTTTCATGCCAACCGCCGGGGCGACCACGCTCTGGCACTCACCTTCATGCGTGAAGTGGTGCAGATGGAGCGACAAGCGCAGCGCCCGATTGACCTGGCCTGGCACCTCAACCACACGGGCGATGTGTTGCGCTGCATGGATCAGCACGAACAGGCAGCGACTCACTACCACGAGGCCCTGGCGATCTTCGAGCAGCAGGGCCATCAGCAGGGGGCCGCCTCGGTGCAGCACAACCTGGGCTATGTGGCCCTGCACCAGGGCGATTGCGCCACTGCCGAGGGCTACTTTCGCAGCTGCCTGCGTACCTTCCGCAGCATCGGCCACCGCTGGAGCATGGCCGACGCCCTGGCGGGCCTGGGGCTAGTCGCCGCCGCTCAGGGCCATGCCGCCGAAGCCGCCCGGCTGCTCGGCTGCGTCGAGGCTACTCAACAGGCCATGGATACCAGTGGCATTCTGCTGGAACCGGCCAACCGCAAGGAGTGGGAAGCCGGACTACGGGCGATTCACGCCGAACTGGACGACGCGGCGTTTGCAGCGGCCTGGGCCACCGGGCGGGCGCTGGCGTTGGAGGCGGTGGTTGAGGA
>JALONX010000820.1 GCA_025454695.1 Chloroflexaceae bacterium | reverse complement strand
GCATGCTATTGTATAACAAATAGCCAGGGCATGCATCCATCGCACCCGATGTACTGTAGGCATACACTTTCAAACACTCCAGCATAGGTTTGACGGTTGACCTACCATGTTGAAGCCTCTAAGCGATTTAATCACCGGTTGCATGCACAACGGTGTTGAGCTGCTGGCAAGGCACAACAAAACGCCCACCCGGCAGGTGCCGAGTGGGCGTTCTGGTATGGTTGATGGAGCGCAGCAGACGGTACTTACTCGGCGGGCGTACTAAAAATTTCGCCGCCGGAACCCTGGAAGAACGACAGCACAATGCCACCAAGAACCAGGCACATGATGGAGGGCATAATCAGAAACACCATCACCAGCGCGATCTGGTTGTTGGCCTTCGCGCCCTGCTCGCGCAGGCGGTGGCGGCGCATAATCCGCATGTCTTCGGCCTGCCGTTCCAGCGTGGCGGCAATGGGCGTCCCCAGGTCTTCCGCTTGCAGCAGCGCCTCAATAAAGGCCCGTAGCTCCTTCGAGGAGTTGCGCTCAATCACATGGCGAAAGGCCAGGTGGCGCGGCTCGCCAATGCGCAGCTCGCGCATCAGCCGTTCCATCTCTTCGTAGAGCGCCCCTTTGCTCCGTTCCACCAGCAGCCCCAGGGCAATGTCAAAGCCCATCCCGGCAGATACACAGACCGCCAGCATGTCGAGCAGGTCGGGTAGCGAAACGGAAATAGCCTGCTGCCGCCGCTTCACCTTGCCCTTGAGCCACATGGCCGGGTAGGCGTAGCCAAACAGTGGCAGCAGCACCAGGGCTGCCACCCCAAAGGGCAGGCCCAGCTGCAACCAGAGAAAGCCCACCAGCAAGCCCGCCAGCCCGCCGTAGACCTGCACGCCATAAAACTCCCGTGGCGTCATGCCCCGTGGGTTACCGGCGTAGTCCAGCTGTTTGGCAACTTTCTGAAAATCGGTGAAGACCCGCAAAAAGCCCAGGTTGTCGGAAAACCAGAGCGCCAGCGGGCGAACCCAGCGCTCGTAGCGGGTGTTGGGCCGTTCCAGCCCGATGTTGCCCCCAAACGGGGCCAGGTAGGCTTCGTAGCCAGGGGTGCGGATGCGTTGGTAGCCCTGGTAGAACAGCAGGGCGATGACAGTGACCAGCAGGCCGATAATTGCACTCACAGCACCCTCCTCATTGGCAGATTGCAGATTAGCTGATTGCAGAATGCAGATTGAACGGCATTGCAATGTAACGAAATTCTACTTTTTAGGTAGCTCAATCAGGTACAAACTGCTACGTGTTATTCATTCTGCTGCAACCATAGTAGCAGCCCACAGCCTGAAAGTGAACCGGAGTTTGTAACAAAGATGTAAACGAACTGCGATTATGTCAGTTTGTTTACACAAAGTTTACAAACGCATCTAGCCAGCGGCGGCACCCTTCGCTACGATGGACATAGCACGACGACCCGGCGTAGAAGTGAGTTTTAGAGAAACGAAACGACTATGGAATTCTACCTGAGCCTGACAACCTTTCTGGCAATGGCAGCGGTGCTGGTCTATGTGTCCATCACCGACCTGCGCGAGCGCCGCATTCCCAACAAGGTGATGTTCCCCGCCCTGGCGGTGGCGCTGGCGGTGGCGCTGCTGCGGCCTGAGCGCTGGTCACTGCTGGCGGGCGGACTCATTGCAGGCTTTGTGTTGTTGCTGCCCATCCTGGTTTATGGCCTGGAAAGCGCGGGCGGCGGCGACATGAAGCTGGCCCTGTTTATTGGCCTGGTGGTGGGCTGGCCCCATGTTTCCACCGCGCTGATGCTGACCTTTGGCAGTGCGGCGATTTTTGTCCTCGTCGGCTTCCTCTTCAAGCGCATGACGCGGCGCAGCTCCATC
This sequence comes from Chloroflexaceae bacterium, assembly GCA_025454695.1. Lineage (GTDB taxonomy): Bacteria > Chloroflexota > Chloroflexia > Chloroflexales > Chloroflexaceae > JALONX01. The sequence continues at coordinate 1,355 of JALONX010000820.1, read as the reverse complement.
GCCTTTGGGCCGTTTCTGGCCCTGGGTGGCCTGGGGGCCGGTGCGCTGATGCTGCTGGGTGGGTAGCAAGTAACGAGTTACGAATAACGAGTTACGAATTACTACACTGCAATCTGCAATCTGCAATAGCGTGAGGGTGATCACGATGATAGATATAGATACGATTGATATGGTTGATGTTTCCGAGCGGGTGCGCAAAAAAACGGCGACACCCCGCAGTAAAGCGGTAACACCGCGCATGGTGGAACCAGAGGTCGCGGTGGTAGTTGATGCAGGGTGCGAACTGCCCCCGACGCTGGTTGCCGAGCTGGGCATGACCCTGCTGCCCCGCAACGCCCGCGCCGACCGCAAAGCGGTGCAGCTCGACCAGCACCAGACGCTGCACCCCAGCTGCTGGCCCCAGTTGCCCCGTGCCCTTGAGCTGCAACCCTTGTCGTTGAGCGAACTGGTTGAGAGCTACGGACGGCTGTTGAACGAAGGAACCAGTGTGCTGGCGCTGTTCCAGCCGGGCCGCCTGGACGGGAGCCTCTACTCAGCGCTGAAGGCCCGCAGCATTCTGCTGGCCGGGCAGCGCAGCCACATCACCCCGCCGCCGCGCATTGCCGTGGTGGAACTCTCCGCCGTGGGCGGCCACTTCGCCTTTCTGGTGCAGGTGGCGGCCCGCGCCGCCGCCGATGGCATGGCCCTACCCCAGGTACTCACCCTGCTCGACCGCATGCAAACGGAGTCGCGGGCGTTTTACCTGACGGGCAGCGCTGGCCCGCCCCGCGCCCTGAGCCGGGTGAAGGGTGGCCTGCCGCTGGCCCTGCCGGGGCAGCAGCAGCTCTGGGAGTTCGACACGCAGCAGGGGCTGTTTGTGCGCCAGCAGGCCGGGCGCGGCCTGGCCCAGAAGCTCTGGCAAGCGGCTGGCCCATTTGCGGGCGGCAATCCCGCCGTGATCACCAGCAGTAACGAGCAACTCCTGGCCCTGGTGAACCAGGGGCGCAGCGCCGCTGGCCAGTCGCCCCTGCTGGCCGAACCAGCGGGCCTGGGATTGCGGGCGCTGCTTCCACAGGGCTGCGTGGAACTGTTGATGCTGCCCGACAAAGAGCATGTGGCCCGCATTTGCCACATCATTCGCCGCATTGATCATCAGCCCATGGCCTACGGGCAGGGCATTCTGCAACGAGGAGGGCTGTAACTGTGGATGCAACACTGCCCCAGGGCAAATCTCAGACACCGGCCCGTCCGGTGATCGATCCGGGCAAGGCCCGGCGCAGCGGCTGGATGCTGACCGGCATTGCCACTGCCATGGCCCTATTTGTGGGTCTGCTCACCTTCACCTACCTGGCCCGTTTGGAAGCCGAAATTGGCCG
>JALONX010000819.1 GCA_025454695.1 Chloroflexaceae bacterium | reverse complement strand
GGGAAATGCGGGAAATGATTTGTGGTGTCAGTGTATCATTTCCTTTATCTCCTTCATTTCCCTGGTTCTGCTTGTACCGCTTCCATCGTTCTGCCAACTGCCAACTGCTCTCCTTCTTTGCGTCTCTGCGTCTCTGCGTCTCTGCGTTAAACTGCCGAAAGCCTACCGCAGCCGGTCAATCTCGGTCTGGGCTTTGTTGGCCAGGTCGGGGTTGCCAGCGCGGGTAACGGCTTGAAACAGGGCGATGGCTCCGTCGCGGTTGCCCGCCTCGGCCTCCAGGCTAGCCAGGGCAAACTGGGCTTCGGGGTAGGTGCCGCCCGCCACGTCAATCGCCCGTTGCAGGTAGGTGCGGGCGTTGCCAACCTGGTCGCGGCCTTTGGCCCCGTAGGCCCGCCCTAGCACATAGTGTGCTTCGGGGAAGTTGGGTTGCAGCCGCACTGCCTCCAGCAGATCGCTAACCCCTCGGTCTAGCTCGTTCTGGCTTACGTAGAGCCGCCCGCGCCAGTAGTAGCTCTGGCCGAGCCGCCCATTGGCGCTGATGGCGGCGCTATAGGCTTCCAGCGCACCGCGCACATCGCCGCCCTCTTCCAGCATGCGGCCCCGGAAGAGCTGGCCTTCGGCGTAGGCGGGCCGCATGGCAAAGGCCTGATCCAGGCTCGTAAAGGCGGCCTCGCGGTTGTTCTGGGCATATTGCACCTGGGCCAGCCCAAGCAGCGCTTCGGGGAAGTTGGCCCGCAGTTCAAGCGCCTTGGTGTAGTGGTCGGCGGCGCGGGGCAGGGCGGGCGGGTTCTGGCGCAACAGCGCATCGGCCAGCCAGAAGTTGGCGCGGGCGCTGGTAGGGCCAGCCGGAAAGCTCATGGCCCGCTCGAAGCGGCTGAGGGCCACGGCCCAGTTGCCGTCGCTGGTGTCCAGTTGGCCCAGGCCGAGCATGGCATCCACCTGCACCGTGTCTAGCTCCAGGGCCTGATTGTAGAAGTTTGCGGCGTCAGCGCTGCGTCCTTCAAGTCGGGCGCAGTCGCCCAGGCTCACCAGGGCCGCCGCCCGCAGAATGCGTGCTGCATCGCCCGGCACGTTGGCGGTGAGTTCCAGGGTTCGCTGGGCGGCAACTTCGGCGGCGTCGTAGCGCCCCAGGGCGATGAGGGCCTGGGCCATGCCGTGGTGGGCCTGGCCATTGCCGGGTTGCTGCTCGGTGGCGCGGCGGAAGGCATCGCTTGCACCCTCGGCGTCGTCGTTGATCAGCAGGCCATAGCCGATGGGTAGCAGGTCGCCCGCGTTGGTCGGGTTGCTGTCGAGGGCGGCGCGAAACTCGCGGCGGGCTTCCTGGGGCTGGCGCAGGTTGTTCTGGTAGAGCGTGGCCAGGGCCAGCCGGGCGCGCATGTTGCCAGCATCGTTGTCAATCGCAGCCCGGTAGGCATCGCGGGCGGCTTCGCTGCTGCCCTGCATGGCCAGGGTCTGGCCCAGCTCAAAGGCGGCAGCGCTGGAACGGCTGTCGCTGCGGCGGGCCGATTCAAAGTGTTGCACGGCGGCATCGAGCTGGCTGGCGTCGCGGTCAATGCGGCCCAGTTCCACCAGGGCCTGGCTTTTTTCGGCATCGCTGCCGTTTTCCGCAATCCGGTTTAAAATGTCCTGGGCGCGGGGATAACCTGCTGGGCCGCTCTGGCGCAGGGCTGCGGCCAGGGCCAGCATGTCGGGCGTCTTCTGGCGGCGGGCGGCAAGATATTCGTAGTGACGAACGGCGTTGGGCCAGTCGCCAGCGGCTTCGGCAGCACGGGCCAGTTGCAGGTGGGCCGGGAAGAAGGAATCTTGCACGGCCAGCGCCTGGTTAAAGCGGTTAATGGCCTGTGCCCGGTTGCCACTGTTCAGCGCTAGCATGCCGCTGCCAAAATAGCCTTCCGGTCGGTCGGGTCGCTCGGCAATAATCTGATCGTAGAGTTGCTGCGCTTCAGCGGGGCGGTTTTGCAGGCGCAGCACCTGGCCAAGGGCAATGCGGGCGGGCAGGTTGTTGGCGTCGGCGTTGATGATGCCCTGCAACAGGCTGCTGGCTTCGTTGAGCGGGTCGCTATTGGGCTGGAACCAGCGCCGCACGCGGGTGAAGAAGCCCGGCTCACGGTGATATTCGGACTGGCTGGCTGTGGCAAGCAGCAGGGCCATGTGGTAGCGCTGGCGCTTCAGTTCGGTGTCAATCTGGTTGCGCTGGCCACGCGCCACCAGGCTAATGCTGCCGGTGGCGATATCGTCGCTGGTGGCCCGGTCGCGCCAGTTGTTCACCAGGGTTTCGCTGGCCTGCATGGCGCTACGCATCTGGTAGATGGCGTTATCCAGGCTGCCGGTGGGCAGGGCGGGCAGGGTTTCCAGTTCCCACACCAGCGGCCCCTGCGCTCCCACCTGCCGGGCCAGGTCGAGCAGTGCCCGCTGTTCGATGTTAGCGGCTTCCAGGTGTTGGCGCAGTAGTTCGCGCATGGTCTGGGGCGTGCCGTTTACATCGTCGTTGACGCGGTTTTCGGCGGAGCGTAGGGCCAATTCGGCATCGTCCAGGCGGCCCAATTCGCGGTAGGCCTCGCTCAGGGCCAGGTGCAGCGGGGCAACGTTGCTGGTCTGGCGGGCCAGTTCCAGCTCCTGAATGGCATCATTGGTGTGGCTCTGAGCCAGGCCCAGCAGGGCCAGGTTCATGTGCAGCTCGCTCAGCGGTTGCCCATTTTGCACCAGGGCAGCCTCGGCTAGCGTGCCTGCCGCTTCGCCCATGCCCGCATCCATTTGAATGGCGCCCATGTTGTTGAGCAGTTTGCCCCGTTCCGTGGTAGCCTGGTTCAGCGCCAGTTGATATTCGTTGAGGGCCGGGCCATAGTCGCCCCGCGCCCACAACACATTGCCGCGCAGGCTGCGGGGCAGTTCGTCGGCCAGGGCCGGGTAGTCGTCCAGAAGCGCACCCAGTGCATCAAAAGCCCCATCGGAACGGCCAATGCTGTAGTGGTAGAGCGCCTGCACCAGCCGGGGCAGCACCACCACGCCGTTAATCGGCTGGTTGGTGAGCGCCATGTGGCGAGGCGTGCTGAAGCGGCCCAGGTAGTTGTTCCAGACGTTGGGGGCATAGCTGCCCGCAGGCATGTAGACCAGGCGCGGCCTGAGCGAGGCCTCGTTGGCCAGCGCCCCAGAGGGCACCTCGCCCCAGAAGAGCAGGTCGGCGCGGCGGCTAGCGGCCAGGCTTTCGGCTTCCTCAGCG
>JALONX010000818.1 GCA_025454695.1 Chloroflexaceae bacterium | reverse complement strand
GAGGTAGTGCATGGGATACCTGGAGCCGCCCTCCAATTGAAACAACGTGAACAATGAAGCACACGACATCCGTTGTTGAATTAGCACCCCTTGACTACCGCGCTGCCCTGGATGCAGCAATGGTTCGGGTGAGATGCAAACCAGACATTGCGTTGCAGTCGAATATTCCGCAACTGCTGGACGAAGTGCGCTGGCGCTTGCCCCGGCCTGTGGAATGTGACGCGGCCACAAGTCTGCTCTGGATCGAACCGCTGGCCGGAAGCTGGCCCACCGAACTACAGCGTCTGACGCAGGCACTTCCCGTTGGTGGTTTGTTGGCGGTGGTCGCCTCGCAGCCGCTGGCCCGCCTGCTGCCCGAGCGGCAACGTTGGGACGGGCGCGGCCTGGGTTTACGCCCCGGTGGCCTGGGCAAGCTCCGCCAGAGCCTGGTGCGCAATGGCTTTCGGCTGGAGCCGACCTGCCATTTCCATAGTTTTGCTTCCATAGCGGTTCAAGCACTGGGCCAACTGGCCGCTCGCAGCGGCAAAGCGGCCCTGGCCGACCGGCTGCATTTTGCGGCCCGGTTGCGTTACAGTGGCAGCAGCGTGCTGCACCGGCCTGCAACGGTGGCGCTCCTGGTGGGCCACAAGGAGCACAAACCATGATGCTACAGCAGACAACAGACAGCCCAACCAGACCTGAGACGACCAGAGTTGCACCGGCGGGCCAGGTGTCGCCGATTGACCAAGCCGTGGCGCGGCTGGATGCATGGCTTGAAACCATGCGCAACCCGATTGGTTATGCTGGCCCGGTGGCCCACTGGTGGCAGCAGTCGCTGCTGTACACTGGCCCCGGCTTCGACTGGCGCTACGAGGGCGTTATTGCGGGCTACCTGACCTTGTGGCGGGCCAGCGGCGATGCATGCTGGTTAAACAAGGCCCGCCGCGCAGGTAACGATCTCCTGATTGCCCAACAACTGGACGGCCACTACCCGGCCTCGGCCTTTGAGATTAACCCCAGTACTGCTGGCACACCCCACGAAGCCGCCGCCGACCTGGGCCTGCTGCTGCTGGCGGCAAGCCTGCGCGAACTGGGTGATGGGCAGTGGGAGCAGTATGCTGCCTGCGCGGCCCGTAACCTGCGCTTGTTCTACCTGGGGCAGCTGTGGGACGAGCAGGCCCAGTCGTTCCGTGACGACCCGCGCACGCCAACCTTTGTGCCCAACAAAGCCGCTACTGCTGCCGAAGCTTTTTTCCTGCTGGCCGAACTCACTGACGACGAGGCGCTGGTAACAAGTTATGCCCTGCCCAACCTGGAGCGTATCATCACCCATCAGGTGAAGGTTGGTCCGCTAGCCGGGGCTATTGCCCAGAACAGTTTTGGCCCGCGTCTGGTCGAGAAGTATTTTCCCATCTACATCGCCCGTTGTGTGCCAGCGTTGGTGCGAGGCTATGCATGGAGCGGGAAACTCCACTACCTGGAGCATGCCATGCAGGCGATGGAATGGATTGCCCGTCAGATTTTCGACGACGGCCTTCTTCCCACCGTTGTCTATGGCAACGGCAGTGCCAACCGCTTTCCGGCCTGGCTGGCTCCGCTAGGCGACGTGCTACGGGCGGCTGACCTGCTGCGACCTCACGGTTTTGACGCCAACCTGAGCACAATGCAGGCACGCTTGCTAGCCGGGCAGGATACCAGCGGCGGCATTCAGACTGCCACCGGCTTCGCAGCTCAGGCCGGTGGTCGGCCCCCAGTTCTGCCCGACCTGCGCGACCTGCTGCATGTGGTGGGTTGGTGCGACAAGGCCTTTCGCTACCTGGCAACGCTAGCCGGGCCAGTGCTGCCCCAGGCCAGTAGCGGCACCCTTGAGGCTGAGTGCGTCTTCCGGGGCCGGGTGTACCAGTTGCACGAAACACCAGAGCTAGTGGAGCTACACCACAAGCGCGGCCTGCGCTATCGCTGGCAGAAGGGCGAGCTATGGGCAGAAGTAGCGACGGAGGAGTTCTGGTTGCGGTAGTAGCTACAAGCAGGCTCGGGCGTGGCTATGCGGTTATCTTCGGCAATTACGAGCGGTTTCTATGCAATGTCAGCAACACCATCCACATAAACCAATGGCGGTAACTTCAACCCGTGTTCGTACAGCCTTAATCGCTAAACCGGGCGGCCCAAATACTGGCATTGGCCGGTATGTCTGGATGATCAAGCGTGGTCTGGCTGGAACGGACGTTGATGTTGTGTCGGTGCGGCCCAGCCTGCCACCCCTGTGGCCCGCCGCCTACCGTATGCTGCAGCGCTCAGGTCTTGATGTACGCACGTTTTTACTAAATTACCCGATCTGGGCTTCGTATCCGGCTGCTGATGTGTATCATCTTGCCAGCCAGAATCTGGCGTCTCTCCTATTATTTCGCCCGCCACCGAAGCCAGTTATCGTCACAGTTCACGATATCATTCCCTACATGTTGCGCGACCATCCGCACCTCAGTAGCTATCGCACGGTTGCTGACCGGCTTTTTGATTATTGGGCTATGCTGGGTTTACGGCGTGCCGACCTGCTGATTGCTGTGTCCGAATATACGCGACAGTGCTTGATCGAGCATCTTCACGTCGCACCGGAACGCATCATTACGATTCGCTCGGGTGTGAATCAGGAGGTGTTTCAACCCTTGCCCGTGCCAGAAAAGGTGTTTCAGCAGTATGGGTTACGACCAGATCGCGACTATGTCATTTATGTTGGTTCAGAGGATCCACGCAAAAATTTGCAGGTGCTTCTCCGTGCATTGGCCGACTTGCGCCAGACATGGCCAAAGGTGGAATTGATTAAAGTTGGCGATGCGCATTTTGATCACGAGCGCGGGCGCTTGCATGAGCTTTCTAGTGAACTAGGTATCCAACATGCGGTTCATTTCCTCAACGATGTGCCAGATGCTGATCTAGCCTTGCTCTACAATCTGGCGCGTGTTTGTGTGTTACCCTCACTTTACGAAGGATTTGGCTTCCCTGTTTTGGAGGCTATGGCTTGTGGTGTTCCGGCTGTAGTGGCCCGTGCCACCTCGCTTCCCGAACTGGTGGGTACCGCTGCACTCCTGTTCGAACCCAACAATGTGATTGACCTGCGCAGGCAGATGGAGCAACTACTCGGTGATGAGCAACTGTACCGTGCAATGAAGCACCAGGGCGTAGAACGGGTACGCCAGACCTATTCCTGGTCGGTTATTGTGTCGCAATTGCAGGAAACCTATACCGA
>JALONX010000098.1 GCA_025454695.1 Chloroflexaceae bacterium | reverse complement strand
GCCCTGGGTGATCTGAAGAAACACACCCTGAGTTGCTTCAGCAGATGGACGGTAGACCAGCTCAAGCTGGAGCGGTGCGTTTGCCTGCATCTCCTCCATCGTCTGGCCACCCGACGGCCCCCGCCCTACCCAGACCTCTTGCAGCACCATGCCCTCTGGCAACCACCCCGGCTGAGGGATGCTAAAAGGCACCTGCTGCTGGGCCTCCTCCAGGCCTAGCAGGGTGGATGCAGCTCCTTGGGGCACCGGGTGTTCACCACTGGAGGCACGTGGCATCGAAGCAGGAAACAGCACAATCCCAAAGCGCTGCTGCATAAACTCTCGTACTGCCGGGGCGCTGAGGGCTGTGCCGGTGAGCAGCAGCACAAGCAGCGGCACAAGCACGACGGTTGCCGTTTTGCGGCGCATAGCTGGCTTAACGATAATCTTGTTTGACATACTGTCCTCCTGTGGTGAATATGGACTGTTCAGCTTCTGCTGAATTGTTGGCCAGAGATTGCGCCGCTCCGTTCCAGCGTTGCGGGCAATCGCATCGAGGTGTTGACGCACGCGCTGCTTTTCCATCAAACTGCTCCTTTCCATACATTACGAATGGTTTCGATCAGAAGGGGACGACAAAGCCCACACGGACGCCAGCATGGTTCGCAGACGTTCGCGGGCAGCATGCAGCCGCCACTTGACCGTTCCCGGCGGCGCGGCCCAATAGCTGGCGATCTGCGCTTCGCTCATCTCCAGATAGTAGCGCTGAACAATGACTGCCCGCTGTGCGGGGCTAAGCTGCGCCAGTGCTTGCTTCACTTCGTTCTGAGTCTCCATCCGTTCAAGCAGCACAGCTGGCTCCCATGTGGCTGGGGCTGCAACCTCGGCTCCAGCCCCCGTCTCGGCTCGGTTTGGCCCAGGCAAGGGCACCTGCCGTGCATTGCGTTGCGCCGCCGTGATGGCGGCATTGACCACACTGCGGAGAAACCAGGGCTTAAAGGCCCGCCGCTGGTCGAACTGCTCGATACGCTCGTAGACCCGCAGAAAGGCACTTTGCACCACATCCTCAGCCAGCCCCATGTCAAAGGTAACGAGATACGCCAGTTTCAGTGCTTCGTGCTGGTGCGCCTGCACGAGCATTTCAAGCCCGCGAATATCGCCCCGCTTCAACCTGGCGATAGCATCGTGTTCTTCCATTACATTCCCTTTCGTTGTTTACCACCGCCGTTGCTTATACTACTCACAAGGGCGACAAAAGGTTGGGCGATGTTGGCCGTTTTTTGTAAGCAGTAGTTTCTCACGTTTGTGCAATTTCAAGCGACCTTTTCTGCTGCTCGGTAATCTCTAGCGGTTTGCAGATTGGTTGAGCTAGCACGATACGGCTTTGTCGCATCACAATGCTGTTCCAATCTGCATTCTGCCAATCTGCAATCTGCTATAAGATCTACAATCCCTCACTCCTGGTACAGATGTTGCCTATAGTAGAAGGTAGATATGTCAAATAATGAACAAGGAGGAACATATGCGTCTACTTAACTTTACCAGCCTGGCTGGTGCAATTCTTATTGCGCTACTGGCGGCCCTACTGAACCTTGGTGGCCTGGCGAATGCCGCCCCCGCCCAACAAACCCAACCCACGGCAGTGCCCGCAACCACCAACCAGACCCAGGGCAACCCCAACGCCGGGCTAAACCCGCCCCAAACCAGCACCGACCTGATTAACCAGCAGACCAACGCCAACAGCGACGTGGCGGGGGCTAACGCCTCGACCCTGGCCCAGCAGGCCCATAACAATGGTCAGACGGGAGCCTACAACCTGCCGCCCTTCATTTTTATCCTGCTGCTGGTCGGTATCTTTGGTGCGGCGATTGTCTTTTCGCTTCAGGCCCGCCGCGATGCCCTGCGCTGATATGCGTGATTGGAAAAAACCGCGAACTCGTCAGGGCGAATCCTATGTTCGCCCTGACTCACGCCCCCTACAAATTTCGCCTTGAACTGCTAACTGCTAACTACCAACTGTTTCTGGCACACTTCTTGCTATTAGCTCTTTCAGGACATTCAACCGCCGCCCCGTTTCTTATCATCTCATCGCCGAGATCGCGAAGCTCGTGACGTGTTAGTACATCGTGTTTTTGGCGTGCTCAGCGTCCTTGGCGGCGAACATCACGTGAGCAAGGAATGACTACATCAACAATCTGGCCCGGCAAGCCTTACCCCCTCGGTGCCACCTACGACGGCGAGGGGGTCAATTTTGCCGTCTTCACCGAGAACGCCTCCGCCGTGGAACTCTGCCTGTTCGACACCGCCGATGCACCCCGTGAGTCCGCCCGTGTGCCCGTGATGCAGCAGACCGACAACGTCTGGCATGTCTATCTGCCAGGCCTGAAGGCCGGCCAACTCTACGGCTACCGCATCTACGGCCCCTCCGCGCCGCAGCACGGCCACCGCTTCAACCAGCACAAGCTGCTGCTCGATCCCTACAGCAAAGCCATCAGCGGCAGCATCACCTGGGACGATGCTATGTATGGCTACACCATTGGCCACCCTGACGGAGATTTTTCGTGCGACGAACGCGACAGCGCCCCCTACATGCCGCGCTCGGTGGTGATCGACTCATCATTCGACTGGGGCAACGACGCACCGCCCTGCACCCCGCTCCACGACTCGATTATCTACGAGACCCATGTAAAGGGCTTTACCAAGCTGCACCCTATGGTGCCCGAAAAGCTACGCGGCAGCTACGCCGGGCTGGCCCACCCCGCCAGTGTGGATTACCTCAAGTCCATCGGCGTTACGGCGGTGGAGCTGATGCCGGTTCACCATTTTGTGAACGACCGCCACCTGGTGGAAAAGGGACTGAACAACTACTGGGGCTATAACACGCTGGCCTTTTTCGCCCCCGACTCGCGCTACAGCAGCAGCGGCGACATGGGCGGGCAGGTGCAAGAGTTTAAGGCCATGGTAAAAACGCTGCACCAGGCCGGGCTAGAAGTGATTCTCGATGTGGTTTATAACCACACCGCCGAGGGCAACCACCTGGGGCCAACTCTTTCCATGAAGGGCGTGGATAATGCAGCCTACTACCGCCTCGTGCCCGACGACGCCCGCTACTACATGGACTACACTGGCACTGGCAACACGCTCAACATGCTGCACCCGCGCACCCTGCAACTGGTGATGGACAGCCTGCGCTACTGGGTGCTGGAGATGCATGTGGATGGCTTTCGCTTCGACCTGGCGGCGACGCTGGCCCGTGGCCTCTACGAAGGCGGCCAGCTCTCATCTTTTCTCGACATCATCCATCAAGACCCGGTGCTGTCGCAGGTGAAGCTGATTGCCGAGCCGTGGGACGTGGGGCCGGGCGGCTACCAGGTGGGCAACTTCCCGGTGCTGTGGGCCGAATGGAACGGCAAATATCGCGACACGGTGCGTAAGTTCTGGAAGGGCGACGATGCCCAGATGGCCGAACTGGCCTACCGCCTCAGTGGCTCCAGCGATCTCTACCAGCACAACGGGCGCACCCCCGCCGCCAGCATCAACTTCGTGACAGCGCATGATGGCTTTACCCTGCGCGATCTGGTGAGCTACAACGAGAAGCATAACGAAGCCAACGGCGAACACAACAACGACGGCGAAAGCCACAACAACTCCTGGAACTGCGGCGTGGAGGGTGAGACCGACGATCCCGACATTCTGGCCCTGCGCACCCGCCAGCAGCGCAACATGCTGGCCACGCTGCTTTTGTCGCAGGGGGTGCCCATGCTGCTCGCGGGCGACGAGCGGAGCCGCAGCCAGCATGGCAACAACAACGCCTACTGCCAGGACAACGAGCTGAGCTGGCTCGACTGGCAAGCCAACGACGAGGGCCAGGCCATGCTGCAATTCACCCAGCGCCTGGTGCAACTGCGCAAAGCACACCCGGTGCTGCACCGGGCCAGCTTCTTTCAAGGGCGGCATATCCACGGCCACGAGGTGCGCGACATCGAATGGTATCGCCCGGACGGGGCCGAGATGACGGACGAGGAATGGAGCAACGGCCTGGTGCGCTCCGTTGGCATGCTGCTCAACGGCCAGTTGATGGACGAGCGCGACGAGCGGGGCCAGCCGGTGCAGGACGATGTGCTGCTGCTGCTGCTCAACGCCTACCACGAACATATTCCCTTCACCCTGCCGGGGGCCGCCGACGGCACGCCCTGGGAAGTGCTGCTTGACACCGACAAACCAGGTGGCGAGCCAGAAGGCGAACGGCACTTCGCGCCGGGACAAAACTACACCCTGTGCGGGCGTTCGCTGGTGCTGCTGCGCCAGCAGGCCGACACGTGGCGGGCCAACGAGGGCATAAACGAAGCGGCGGCAGGCGGGCTAACTGTGGTGGGCCAGCCCCTCGGTAGCAGTGCCGAAAGCACCATCGTCGGCACAGTGATTACGGTGGCGGGGCTGCTCAGCCCCGAGTTGGGCAGCATGCGCGACATTAAGGTTTACCTACCGCCCGGCTACGACGATGGCAGCGAACGCTTTCCCGTGATCTACATGCACGACGGCCAGAACCTATTCGATGAAGCAACCAGCTTTGCCAACGAGTGGCGGGTGGACGAAACGATGGAACACCTGGGCCAGCGCGGGCTGCGGGCTATCGTGGTTGGCATTCCCAACGCGGGCGAAGATCGGTTGAACGAGTACAGCCCGTTTGTAGATGAAACTCACGGTGGCGGTAGGGGCGATGCCTATCTGGGCTTCATCGTCGGCACGCTCAAGCCCTACATTGACCGGGCCTTCCGCAGCATGCCCGAACGGGAGCACACCGGCATCTTTGGTTCTTCCATGGGTGGGCTGGCGAGTCTCTACGGCTTCTTCTGCCATCAAGAGACCTTTGGCTTTGTGGGCGCAATGAGTCCGGCCCTCTGGTTCGCCAACGGGGCCATCTTCAACCTGGTGAAGGAAAGCCAGTTCGCGCCGGGCAAAATCTACCTGGACGTGGGCACCGAGGAGGGCGAAGAAACCCTGCATAACGCCCAGGCCATGGCCAAACTGCTGCGGCGCAAAGGCTACAAAACCAAAAACGCCCTGCGCTACCTGGAAGAACCAGGGGCCGACCACAGCGAAGCTGCCTGGGCCAACCGCTTGCATGGCGCACTGGAGTTTCTGCTGGGGTGAAAAGCGTGTGGTGGTGTGGGCACGTAGTGCGGACTTCAGTCCGCGTCGTGACACGCGGCGTAGTGCGGACTTCAGTCCGCGTCTTGACATGCTGGCGGAAAACGTGTGTTAAAATGCAGTTAAAATGTACAAAGGAGACCGGCACCTCTCGCCCCGTAAGTCTGTCTATCTTCGCCCTAAGCCTGAAGGTGTCGGTCTCCTCACAACACGCTTAATACTCTGTAAACTACGTTTCTTTGTATCCACTGCTGCGCGTTGTCATTCCGACCACCGGGAGGAATCTGCAGTGCAATACGGTGCAGACCCCTCCCTGCAGTCGGGGTGACCATGCGATTGCATGGAAGAAAACGTCGTTGTCAGAGTACTTAAGCAGAGGGATGTGAGTCGTGCCATGAGACCGGCACCTCTGCGCCTCATGTCCAACCGTGCCGGTCTCTCACAACATATGTTGGTGATGTAAAGGCGATCAGGCCAGGAGAGCAACCAGTCTCCATTTCCTCATCTCCAATCCCTGATTGAAGGAGGCACCCCGATGACCGAACGTGTAGCACACCACTGGTCGCTGCCCATCGGAGCGCAGACCGACCCAACCGGTACCCGCTTCCGCCTCTGGGCCGATAAGGCCCGCCGAGTGGAAGTGCTGCTCTACAACGGCGAGCGGGTGAGCGCCCGCCACGCCCTTACGTCTGAAGCGGAGGGCTACTTCTCGGCCCATGTGCCGGGGGTGCGGCCCGGCACCCGCTACGCCTACAGCATTGACGGTGGCCCACCCCGCCCCGACCCGGCTTCCCGCTTTCAGCCCGAGGGCGTGCATGGCCCCTCGGAAGTGGTTGACCCCAACGCTTTTGCATGGAGCGACAGCGCATGGCCGGGCCTGCAGCGCGACTCACTGGTGATCTACGAAGTGCATATCGGCACCGCCACGCCCGAAGGTACCTTTGAGGCGTTTATTCCGCATCTGGACGATGTGCGCGACCTGGGGGCCACGGCGATTGAACTCATGCCAGTGGCCGATTTTCCCGGTGAGCGCAACTGGGGCTACGACGGTGTGAACATGTTTGCGCCCACCCGTGCCTACGGCGGGCCAGATGGCCTGCGGCGGCTGGTGAACGCGGCCCACCAGCGCGGCCTCGGCGTGATCCTCGATGTGGTTTACAACCATTTTGGGCCAGACGGCAACTACCTGCGCGATTTTAGTGAACACTACTTTACCGCCCGCCATATCACCCCGTGGGGCGAAGCGCTGAACTTCGACAGCGGCAGCAACGGCCCGGTGCGCCAGTTCTACATCAACAATGCGCTAATGTGGGCCCACGAATATCACATGGATGGGCTGCGCTTCGACGCCACCGACAAAATTCTTGACGATAGCCCAACCTACATTTTGACTGAGTTGGCCGCACGCCTGCACGAGTCGCTGCCACCGGGTCGCTCGTTTCTCTGCATTGCCGAGAATGACGAAAACAACCCCGCGATTGCCCGGCCTGCCGACGAGGGCGGCTGGGGCTTCGATGGCATCTGGGCCGATGATTTTCATCACCAGGTGCGAGTGGCGCTGGCGGGCGACCGCGAGGCCCACTTCGGCGATTACAGCGGCAGCATGGCCGACCTGGCTGCCACGCTGCAACAGGGCTGGTTCTACTGTGGGCAATTGTCGCCCAATCGCGGTTTCCAGCGTGGCGCACCATGTGGCGACTTGCCGCCGAGGGCCTTTGTCTACTGCATTCAAAACCACGACCAGGTGGGCAACCGGGCACTGGGCGAACGGCTGCATCACAGCGTTTCTCCGGCGGCCTACCGGGCAGCTTCGGCCCTGCTGCTGCTGTCGCCCGCCACGCCACTGCTCTGGATGGGCCAGGAGTGGGCGGCTTCCACGCCGTTTCAGTATTTCACCGACCACAACCCGGAGCTGGGCAAACTGGTGACCGAGGGCCGCCGCAAGGAGTTTCAAAAGTTTGCCGCCTTTGCCGGGCAGGAGGTGCCCGACCCGCAAGACCCGCGCACGTTTGAACGTTCCAAACTGCGCTGGGAGGAGCGTACACAGCGCCAGCACGGCGGCGTGTTGCAACTCTACCGTGATCTGCTGAGCATGCGCCAGCACCACCCGGCATTGCAGCAGCGGGCCAGGGGCAGCTTCGGGGTTGCTCCTCTGGGTACCACATCTCTTGCCCTGCGCTACAGCCCGCCAGATGGCGAGCAGCTGTTGCTGGTGGTGAACTTCTGCGACTCGTTGGAGCTTGACCTGGCAGCTCAGCAGCTGAGCGCCCCACCGCCGGGGCGGCGCTGGGCGGTACAACTCAACAGCGAGGATCGGCGCTACAACGGCGACGACGGCACCTACCTGCTCAACCAGGGCACCCTGCTAAGCTTCAACGGGCCAGGGGCGGTGGTGTTGACGAGTGACGAGTGACGAGTGACGAGTGACGAGTGACTGGAGACCGGGGACGGAGTGACCGGGTGAGAGGGTGAGAGAATGAGAGGGCGACACGGCGTACATCGTAACCCCTAACCTCTAACCCTTAACTGTGTTCACGCAGCACGAGTCCAGTTCTTACAATCTGCAATCTACAATCTGCAATCAGAACGGAGGATGCATGATTTACAACCAGCGCGAGCGTTTTCTGCCCGCCGACGCAACGGCAGCGTTTACCTATGTGGCATTGGGAAATAGCGTGGTCTACGGCACCGGGGCGAGCAGCCGCAGCCGGGGCTATGTGCCGCTGTTGCATCACCAGTTGCAGACGGTGTATCCACATGCCAGGCTGCACAACCTGGGCAGCAACGGGGCCACGGCTGAGCAGGTGCTGACGCAGCAACTGGCCCAAGCCGTGGCGCTACGCCCGCACCTGGTGACGCTCTCGGTGGGGCCGAATGATTTGACCCAGGCCCGCCCGCTCTATGCCTACACCCACGACCTGGAGGATATTTTTGAGCGCCTGACCAGCCAGACCGAGGCGGTTGTGGTCGCCAGCACTTTGCCCGACATCACCCGCACGCCCCTGGTGGCCGGGCTAGACAGCCTGACCAGGCAGCTGATTGGCGACCAGGTGCAGCGTTTTAATGGCGCACTCTATGCCGTGGCCGGGCAACACGATGTGGAAGTGGTGGATGTGTATGAGCCGAGCCGCCAGATGGCAAAGGGGGACACATCGCTCACCGCCGCTGATGGCTACCACCCCTCCGACGATGGCTATGCCCACTGGGCCGAACTGATGTGGCGGGGCATCGAACGGCGGCTCCCGCAGGCGCAGTAGCGAGTTTTAGCAAAGGAAATGAAGGAAATAAAGGAAATACTTCTGGACGCTCTGCCCTTATTTCCTACATTTCCTTTATTTCCCTGCATCTTACGCAGTACGCAGTAGGCCCTTTACACCGCCCGCGCCCCACCGTGCAGTTCTTCCACCAGGTGGAAGCGGGCCTCCACTTCGCTGAGGTGGCCGGAGGCGTAGAGCGAGGCCGCCCGCATGATGGCGGTGGCCTGGGCTGCGGGCAGTGTTGCAACGCTCTCCAGGCTCAGCCCCTGGCTATGGAGAAATTCCTCCAGAAAGGCACGCTCCAATTCAGCATTTGGCACGAATTCGGTCTCAGGCAGTTGCTCTGGTAGGTTCGTCATCGGTTGCCTCTCTTTGCTGGCGGTGCGGCGAGCGCAAAGCTATGCCGCACAGTCGGACTCGTCGCGCTTACTCTTATGATAGCACCACCAGCGAAAGAGAAGATAAATGTTTGCTCAAGTGGGGGAAAGAACCTGCAACTACCTATAGATGCTTTCGTGTTCTGGTTGTTTGCAGCAAAGTCCGTTGGATGTATTGTTTTGCAGCGTTCTGCGTTGCAATTCGCACTGTCTAGTAGCGACTGATTCGTACACGTCGTTTTTTGCAGCGCAGCCCATTGTCACCCCGAGCGAAGCGAGGGGTCTTCATCGCATCACAATGCAGATTCCCCCCTTCGTTCGGAATGGCAATGAACTTCCTACATTGCAATCATCAATCTCCGCTACACCCCCACAGTGCGGCTGAGCTGGCGGGTATCGTAGTAGCCCCGGAAGAGCTTGATCTTGCCATCCTCGCCGAAGACCAGCAGACTCACGCCGTCGTACTCCATCGGCTTGCCCTCGTTGTCGGTGCCTTTGGTTGTCCAGAAAAGGCCCGCCGCTTCCTGGTTGGCGGTGACCTGGTAGAACTCCGAAAAAATCTCGCCAAACATGCGGCGATACTGGACCCAGAACTCACGCACGCCCTCCTCGCCGGTGCGTTCTTCGCCCACTAGCTTCATGGCCGCGTTGGTCAGGCGGGCCTCCGGGTGGAAGAGGGCCACAATCGCGTCAACATCCTCCGGGCCGCCCTGCTCCAGTGTATGCAAGGCAGCAATAAACTGCTGCGCCAACTCGTGGGATTGTTGTTCGGTCACACCGTGCTCCTTTCAACATTGCAGATTGTTTGAATGCAGATTGCAGATTGAAAACGTGTTGTTATGCATTCATCAATAAGCTGCAAGAAATTATTTCGTTGGAAAGGAAGCACATGCTGTGCCAGGGTGGGGAACGTACAACGTGAAACGTGAAACGTACACCAGGCACGTTTCACACAACATGTAATCTAACTTTTTAGCTCCTCAATCGGGTGGAACAGCGCCTCCGGCTTGACCTCGGAGTCCACCTGCGGGCCGGTGTCGCTCCAGCCCTCGCTGCTCAGGGTCATCAGCGCATGCATGGCCATGTCGTGGTGGCACTCGATCTGGCAGGCGAGGCGGGCCTGGCCAAACAGCCCCCGCTCGTTGAGCTTCTGATACTCGGCCTTTGTCATCGTCGTTGGCTCGCCCTCGGCGAACTCGACTCGGCAGGTGGTGCAGCGGGCGTGGCCGCCGCAACGGTGGCCAATCTGCACCCCCGCCGCCTGAATAGCCAGCACCAGCCGCGTCCCCTCCGCTACCTCAATCGTTGTTCCATCAACTGTTAACATTGGCATCTGTTTCAACATCCTCTTGTTCAGATAGACTCGCACTCCTTTCCATCGTAACACGGCTTTCGATTTTGGATTTGCGATTTTAGATTTTGGATTTTGGAGTGCGGGAGCCATGCTCCCGCATACGCGCACCCTACGGCATTGGAGCGGCTGGCACCGGCACCAGGCTGTTGGCGATGCGCAGGAGTTCGTCTCTGGTGAGCGCTCCACCCGTTCGTACATGGTAGGTCTGTCTGTTGCTCGTCCAGCTTACGCTCATGGTGTTGTTGTTTTCGCGGGAGATCATTAAGTTTGCCTCCTGCCCCAGCACGGTGACCTTTTCCTGTGAGTCCGGTGGGGGGAAATTGCCCCATGAGCCGTAACCGGAACCCAGGCTAAACAAAATGGTGTCCTTTTGGCTTGCACGTGTTAGCACGGTGTAGGACGAGACTCTATCACGGGTCGTCGTAACGGCAACCAATTCTGCTGGGCCATATCCCTTGGGCAACCAGGTTGGTTTGTAGATGGTGACATCGGCGGGTAGCACGCCCCGTGTTTTCGTCCAGGCGTCGGCGGTTTGGAACGTTGCGGCAGGAAGGGGGTGTAACTTCTCTGCCATTTGGAGCAGGTCGCTTTCAGAAAGGGCGAGACCTTCAATGAAGATAGCGTAGCTGTGCCCTTGTTCGTCCCAGCGGAGCTGTGTAGCGCTTTCATTTTTAGTCAAGCTGGCGGTTGTACCGCGCACCGTCAGCTTTTTGGTTGCTGCCGACTCGCGCTGGGGTGAAGATGGATAGCCCATCGTGAACACGACGGCGTTCTTCTGCTCAACGCCGTACATCACGCCATACATCAACTCTGCACTGTGTGTGCTTGGCGAGATGGCTGGTTGCAGTTGTTGCATGCTATCGGGCAGCCATGTAGGAGCCAGAATTGGCACCTCAGGCGGTAACACGGCCTGCACCTGCTGCCAGGCGAGAGTCTGTTCGGGCTGGTTGGTAGTTGCCAGAGCGGGAGTGGGTGGGGCAGGAGCGGTGTGAGTGGGCGGAGCAGGTGCAGTTGTAGAGGCGACCACCGCGTCGGCTGTGGATGACGGCACTGGTGCGATGCTGCTACAGCCACTTGCGAGCACCGCGATGATGACCAGTGGAACAACATGCTTCATTTGTATCGGTAGACTCATTGGAGTGCTCCTTTTGCTGCGTTGTAAGGAGTTGTCCGTCCCCGCCCTACGGCACATACACGCCCAGACTAGTCACTTTCCACCCGTTCGCAGTTTGTACTACGCGCTGCTCAAACTGGTGTTGCGGCGGCTGATCCTGTGGGCTAGCCCCGCAGCACGGCCCTCGCACGAAGGTCGTGCCGTCCGGGTTGGCAAATTCCACCATAAACAGCCACTCGGTGGGCGAAAGTTGCTGTTCACTGACAATCTGCTTCACTGTAAGGCAGCGCAACTGGCGGGTACAGCCAGCCTCAATCAGCTTCACATGGTTATCGGCGGCAACATCGCCATTCCAGCCAATGATCGTGTCGTAGCTGCCACCGTAGTTCGCCGCTGCTTCAGCGTAGCGTCCAGCAGCGAGGGCCTGGTAGAACTGCGTGAGTGTGGCGTGGGGTGAGGTTTGTGGTGAGGCCGGGCCACAAGCGCAGAGAAACAGGAAGAAGATGGTTATGAAGAATTTCATCATGTTTTTAAATGCTCTGTAAAGGAGGGTCTGGTGCAGTGTCCTGCCGTGTCACCCCGACCGCAGGGAGGGGTCTTCATCGCCTAGCACTGCAGATTCCTCACGCCGTTCGGAATGACATGGAATGCATGG
>JALONX010000097.1 GCA_025454695.1 Chloroflexaceae bacterium | reverse complement strand
CAACTCTATCTGCACCGCGAGGTTTTTGTTATGTCTACCGATACGGGCAGGCCCCAGGGCACGCTGCTTCGTCTGGCTGACCGCCTGGCCGCCATGCGCCATTTTGTGGGCCGCGAGGCGGAGCTGGCGCTCTTTAGCGCCGCTCTGGAAGCAGAAACCCCACCCTTCGCGGTGCTGCATCTGCACGGCCCGGGTGGCATTGGCAAGACCAGTCTGCTGCACCAGTTCGCCCGCGCCGCTGCCGCTCAGGGGCGAACGGTAGCCCTGCTGGACAGCCGCCATATTGACCCCTCGCCCCAGGGTTTCCTCCTTGCCTTGAGCCTGGCCCTGGGGCTGAGCGACCCAGGAACCGTGTTCGACGCACTGGTGCAGGCCCCCAATCTGGTGCTGCTGCTCGACACCTACGAGACCCTGGAACCACTCGACGACTGGCTACGGGAGCACTTTCTCCCACAGCTCCCGGCCCAGGCCCTGGTGGTGATCGCCGGGCGCAACCCAGCGGCGTCGGCCTGGCGCAGCGACGCCGCATGGCAGCAGCTGCTGCGGGTGGTGCCGCTGCGCAACCTGCACCCTGAGGAAAGCCTGGCCTACCTGCGCCAGCGTGACGTGCCGTCGGAGCAGCACAACAGCGTGCTAGGCTTCACCCATGGCCACCCGCTGGCCCTCTCGCTGCTGGCTGATGTGACAGCCCAGGAGCGGGCCACGCCGTTTCACCCCGACGAGGCCCCGAACCTGGTGGCCATGCTGCTAGAGCGCTTTGTGCAGGAGGTGCCCACGAGCCAGCATCGCCTGGCGTTACATGCGTGTGCCAGCGCCCGTGTGCTCACCGAGCCACTGCTGCGAGAAGCGCTGCAGGAGCCAGATGTACAGGCAATCTTTGCATGGTTGCGCACGCTTTCGTTTATCGAACAGGGGCCAGGCGGCCTGTTTCCCCACGACCTGGCCCGCGAGGTGCTGGACAGCGACCTGCGCTGGCGCGACGCGGCGGGCTACGCCGAGCTGCATCGGCGGCTCCGCACGGCGATTGTGAACCGCATCCTGGAGGGCCAGGGCATCGAGCAGATGCGGGCCACCTTTGATCTGGTCTATTTGCATCGTCACAACCCCGTGTTGCAGCCCTACTACCAGTGGCAAACCTTCGGCACGCTCTACCCTGAGCCAATCGCGCCCGCCGAGTACCCAGCCGTGCTACAACGCATCGCTGAATTTCAGGGCGAAGACGCCGCCAGTCTGGCCGAACACTGGCTCCACTGCCAACCGGGCGCATGGCACCTCGTCCGCGATCCCAGCGGACAGATCGCCGGAGTCTTCATGTACCTCGCGCTGCACCAGACCAGCGCCGAGGAACGCAGCCACGACCTGACGGTAGCCACGGCCTGGGACTATGCGCAACGCCTGGCCCCGCTGCGCCCCGCCGATGAGGTGACGTTTGCCCGCGTATATGTTGATCAGGAAAGCCTTCAGCACCCTTCATCCATCACAAACACCGCACTTATCGCCATCGGCCTGGCATGGATGACCAACCAGCGTCTAGCATGGTCGTTTGCTGACATGGTTGCGCCGGAGCACTGGCGTGGGATGATGAGCTACTACAACTTCCACCGCGTTGCCGACCAGCGCTTTGGCTTGTATGCCCACGACTGGCGCAAAACGCCGCTGCTCGACTGGATCGCCCTGATCAGCGAGCGCGAGCTTGCCCCAGACCTGCGCGTCGAGGAGCTAGCCCGGGCCTCGGCCACGCCGCTGCTCGCGCTTGCGCAGCCCGCATTTGCCGAGGCGGTGCGGGCGGCCTTGCGCAACTTTGCGGCACCGGGCCTGCTGGCCACCAGCCCGCTGCTGCGGTCGCGGGTCGCTCACGACTATGCCAGCGGGCCGCCTTCGGCAACCACCTTGCAGGAACTCCTGCGCCATGCCGCCCGTGCCCTACAGGCCCAGCCCAGAACCAGCAAATTCGCCCGCGCCCTGGAGGTTACCTACTTCAGCCCGGCGCTCACCCAGGAACTGGCGGCGGAGCGCCTCGGCCTGCCCTTCAGCACCTACCGCTACCAGCTGGCCCAGGGTATCGTCCAGCTGACCGACTGGCTCTGGCAGCGAGAAATCTACGGCGCTGACGCCTGATTGGCAGCAATTCGGCAGCGTTTCGTCTGGAACTTTAGCACCGCTCCATGCTACGCTCCCTGCACGTTTGTCCACAGTTGCTGTAGCTGCTTGTGAACAGTGTGCAGCCTGATCATGCGCCGGGTGAGTCGTTGCTGTGGCCGAACGACGGATTGGAAACACCACCGGCGCACCAGGAGCGACGCATGTTTAACGCTGATTTTATTAACAACCCCTACCCGACCTATGCCTATTTGCGGGCCACGGCCCCCCTGCACTGGAGCGACGCATGGCGCACCGGGGCCTGGATTGTGCCACGCTACGCGGATGTGGCGGCTGCGCTCCACGATCCGCGCCTGTCGAGCCAGCGGCGGCTGATTGACCCCTTGCCGCGTGAACTTCAGCCGGAGTTTGCCGCGCTGGACGCCATTTCCTCGCGCTGGCTGCTGTTTCTTGACCCGCCCTTCCATACTCGTTTGCGTAAACTGCTCAGCCTGGCCTTTGCGCCACGGGCTATCGAACAGCTCCGCCCGCGCATCCAGCACCTGGCCGACAAGCAGCTCGACCAGGTGGCAGGCGAGCAGCGCATGGAGTTTATCACCGGGGTTGCCCACCCCTTCCCAGTGCTGGTGATTGCGGAGATGCTCGGCATTCCAAGCACAGACCGCAGCCATTTTCAAGCCTGGTCAGACGATTTTATCCAGTTCTTTGGCAACCCTCAGCCAACATTGGAAGTGACCCGACAGGCCCAGGCCAGCGTCATCGCCCTGACCGACTACTTCCGTGCCATGCTGCCGGAGCGCCGCCAACGGCCCGGCGATGATCTGGTGAGTCTGTTGCTGCATGTTGAAGGCGACGACGGCCTGACCGAGGAGGAACTGCTGGCCCAGTGTGCCCTGCTGCTGGTGGCGGGCCACGAAACAACCCGCAACCTGCTCGGCAACGGGCTGCTGGCCTTGCTGCAACACCCCGATCAGTGGGCCATGCTCAAGCAGGATGCCACGCTGATGCGTTCGGCTATTCGTGAACTGTTGCGCTACAACAGCCCGGTGCAACTGGCCGGGCGCACCGCCCTGCAAGACTTCGTCTGGCATGAGCAGCAGATACAGGAAGGCCAGACCGTGATTGTGCTGATGGGGGCAGCCAACCACGACAGCGCTCAGTTCAACCAGCCCGAACAGCTGAACCTTCGCCGCGACGAGGGCCAGCCCCTTTCCTACGGCTACGGGCCGCACTTCTGCATCGGGGCCATGCTCGCCAATCTCGAAGCGGAGAGCGTCTTTTCTAGCATAATCAGGCGCATGCCAACGCTGGAACTGGCGGACACGACACCGCGCTGGTGCCCCAATGTCGCCTTTCGCGGACTCATGGCCTTGCCCGTTACGTGGTAAGGGCAGAACGAATACTCGGCGGGCGAACCTTGTGTTCGCCCCTACAGATGTTTGGTTCTCGGTTCTCACCTCCCCCGCGTGCGCGGGGAATGAGGGGGCGCTTCTCGGTTCTTGTTTTCCGGTTACATCGGCTTCACCGTGGGTAAACAAACGGACATTTGTCCGCCTGGCCTGGCGCAGTAGCATGAAAGGTGAACAACATGCGCCGCTGGCTGTTCAGGGGCGCTGGCAATAGAAAGAACCAACCATGCTACTGGTCACAGGTGCGCTGGGCAACGTCGGCGCAGAGGTGGTGATGGCGTTGCAGCGGCGGGGCGTGGCGGTGCGGGCAGCGGACGTAAACGCTGCGGCAATTCAGCAGCGCTTTGGCCCCACGGTGGAGGCGGTACCCTTTGATTTTGCTCAGCCGGAAACCTTTGCACCTGCCTTTGCCGGGGTGGAGCGCATGTTCCTCATGCGGCCCCCGGCAATTTCAGATGTAAAGCGTTTTATCTTCCCAGCGATTGATGCAGCCCAACGGGCCGGGGTGCAGCAGGTTGTTTTTCTTTCGCTCATCGGCGTGGAGAAGAACCACATTGTGCCGCATTACAAGGTTGAGCAGCATATTCTGTCGGTGGGCATGCCCTACACCTTTCTGCGGCCCAGCTTCTTCATGCAGAACCTGAGCACCACCCACCGGGCCGAAATTCGTGACCGCAACGAGATTTTTGTGCCCGCTGGCCGTGGGGCCACCAGCTTTATTGATGTGCGCGACATTGCGGCGGTGGGGGCACTGGCCATGGCCGAAAACGGCCATGCAAACCAGGCTTACGCGCTGACGGGCAGCGAGGCGCTGACGTATAGCCAGGTCGCAACGCAGCTTTCCGAGGTGCTGGGGCGCACCATCACCTACCGCAAGCCGGGGCTGTTGCGCTTTCTGCTGCGGCAGCGGGCACAGGGCACCCCACTCGCCTTTACCCTGGTGATGGCGGGCATCTACACGACGGCCCGGCTGGGGCTGGCGGGCGGTGTCACCGCTGAGGTGCAACGCTTGCTTGGCCGCCCGCCGATCACATTCCGCCAGTTCGCCAAAGATTTTCAGGCCAGCTGGCAACCCACCACCCGCAGCGCCCTGGCCGTGTAGCTGTAGCTTTGAAAAGACTCTCACAAAGGCACAAAGCGATGCCACTTGTACAACATCGCTTTGTGCCTTCCACAGATACACCTTCAACGTCCTTTGCACCTGTCGGGGTATCCATTTCATGCTGCCTTCTCGGTCTCCTGCTCGCTAAAATCCAGGTTCGTGGGTGCTACCGGGCAGGTAGCCTCGGTCACTGGCACATCCGTGCCGACGGGTTCTACCCGCACCCCCGCCAGCCAGACCTGGCCTGCACCCTGGAGCAGGATACCGAAGGCGATGTTGATAGCTGAGTCAGCCACATCAAGCACCACCGCGTGGCATGTCCAATCACAGCTACCACTGATCTTCCGACTCCGCATATTGTCAAAGGCCAGCATCTGGTTGTTTGGCCCGTCCACCCGCATCCACAACCCGGCCCACTGCTCCACACTGGCTGCCCGTACCGCCGCCGCAAAGCGGAGCCGCTGACCCCGGTAGGCGTCAGCCTTAAACATCTGCATGAGCGTGCCGAAGCCTTCGGGCGACTCAGTAGCCTTGATGCAGGCGGCCACACTTTGCTCGTAACGCACGGCGGGGTCAAGACCCATGTGGTAGGTTTTAGGATGGCTGCCAGCGGCAAACCAGCCTTTGGGCAGCACCAGTTTCTCGCTCATTGGGTTCTCCTTCATCTGAGGTTCTGTCTCACGCTGAGGCAAACAGCCCGCCCGCTGCAATAACAGGTCAATCTCCTCGCTTGCCAGACCCAGGGCCAGCCCCAGGCGATGCAGGTCATCAGTCAGGGCCGGGTGCCAGCGGGGGCGGGTGCCGTTGAGCCAGTTGAAAAGCGTTTGATGAGGGATGCCCGCATAGCTGGCCACCCGCCGCACCGGTAGCCCGGCCTGCCTGATAAAGGCATCCAGTTGTGCGCCAAAATCATCACTCACTGCTCGCTCCACCAATCAGGTCATTACGGGTATATCAATCGTAACACAGGCACACGCAAAAAAGGGGCGTCTCAAAAGAAGTGGGACGTGATTGGGACGGGCGGGAAATATAAATTTGGATTCCGGATTTTCTATGGTTTGTTGTATTCGGCCCGTACTAGTCTTAATGACAGGACTTACGCGGTCATACACGAGCGTTTGGAGCGCGAAGGGCGCGAAACAGGCACGAACCACGCGAAAGACCTCTGAATTTCGTGTTTTTCGTACCCGTTCGTGTGTTTCGTGTTCCGAAGCTTCTTCACCGCGTAACTCGTGTTAATGACACGAGTTACGCGGTCGTGAACAAGCGTTTGGAGCGCGACGGGCACGAAAGCCAGCGAAACGCACGAAAGGCCGCGATCTTTCGTGCGTTTCACGCATGTTCGTGGGTTTCGTGTTCCAAAGCCTCCGCACCGCGTAAGTCCTGTCAATGAAAAGCGATTTTCGCAAGGGGCCACATGGTACAATACGGGCAGTGGAAAGGAGACCCGTATGACGACAACCTTTGAAGAAGTACGCACGCTGGTGCATCAGCTCACTTCAGCAGAAAAGGTGCGCCTGACGGATGAACTGGCAGCACAACTGGGCGACCGCACGGAACCGAGAACAGCTTCAGCGCAACAGATGACACTAGAGCAAGCCCACCAGGTCTTTGCCGAATTGCGCAACTTTGTGAGCAGTCTACCACAGCCTCGCCGCACCTTAGGCGAACAACTTGAGTCTGACCGGGCCGAACGGCAGGCTAGTATCGAAGGTGGCAATGTACACCCACGCTGGAGGAAACTGCAATGACTACTACTGATATGCCTACCCTCGACCAGGTACGCGCCCTGGCATTGCGCCTGCCCCGTAGTGCCCGCGCCGAACTCATCGCTGATCTGGTGCGCGAATTGGCGGAACCACCGATTGCCGGGCCACCAGCGCTGAGCGATGAGGAGATGCGAGAGGCGATTCAAACCGCTCTGGATAACTACCGCCAGAACCCAGAGTCAGCAAAGCCCTACGGTGAGGTGATGAACAAACTACATGCCATGGTGGCGGAACATACACGGTGAAGGTTATTATTACACCAGAGGCAGAGCAGGACATGGCAAATGCGGTAGCTTTTTTGCTTGAACGCACTTCAGACGCAGCAAATCGTTTGGTAAACCTGTTTGAAGCAGCAGAAGAACGTCTGGCAGATTTTCCTGCTCTGGGCCGAGTGGGCCGAGTGGCTGGCACTCGCGAGATGGTTATTGCTGACACACACTATGTGATGGCCTAACAGTCTGACGAAACAGTGGGTATTGTCCTGGTGCTACGAGTGCTGCACGGGGCGCAGCAATGGCCTGAGAATTTTGGCACATAATGTGTAAGCGTAAAACATAAACATTGCAGGGGCGCAACAATGACCACCGCCGTAGATGTTGCCGACGTGATTTTGCAAATGGACGCCAGCGGCGTTCCCGTGCGATTGGAGTATGTTCGTGGACGCAGAAAGTGGGAGGCCAGCCCCGCCAGCCGCCACCAGATGATGGTTCAGCGCATCGAGCGCTCTATTCAGCCCACTCCTGGCAATGCTGACGGTTGTGCCTGTTTTGCCCTGGCCGATGTCTTGATTCGTTTTCCTGACCCCGACCAGTCGTTGAAACGGCCTGATATTGCTATCTTCTGCGCGCTGCCGCCCGAAGTAGACACGGCCCTGGAGGTGCTACCCGCTGCGGTGGTGGAAATTTTGAGCGCGGGCTATGAGGAAAAAGATCTGGGGCCAGACGGTGCGCCCTTCTACCTGGCCCATGGGGTACGCAAAGTGCTGGTGGTTGACCCGCGCAGCAACACGGTGACGCACTACCAGCCCGGCGTGTCCGAAGTCACCCATGCCACGCCCCGCACCTTTGATCTGGCTTGCGGCTGCCGGGTGACGGTGGCGTGATTTACGTTGTGGCCCTTGGGCAGAGCAGAGCCTGCGTGGTAAAATGAGGGCGTATTGAGAAAGGAGAACCAGTTGTGACAACAATCGAAATCCCAACCATCGAACAGGTTGAAGCCCTGGCCGCCCGGCTCTCGCCCCAGGCCCGTGCTGAACTCATCGCGCGCCTGGCCCGTGATCTCGCAGTTATCGTTCCAGAGGTTGTCGTAACAGATGAGATGCAGGCGGCTATTGATGAAGCGCTCGAAGGCTACCGACGCAATCCCCATGATGTCGTCCCTCACGAGCAAGTGGTACAGCAACTGAAAGCGCTGGTTGGGCAATGAATATTGTGTGGCGTCCAGAAGCCATCAATGATGCCCAGGCGTTACTCTCGTATACCTTCGAGCGTAATCCTGAAGCATCACAGCGTCTGAATAGGGTAATACTGGCTGCTATCGCACGGCTTGCTGATTTTCCAGCCCTGGGCAGAAAAGGCCGCCGGGAAAACACCCGCGAACTCGTTATAACCGGAACACGATATATCGTCGCTTATCTTGTCGAAGAAGAACAGAACCAGGTGACCATCCTACGAGTACTTGACGGTGCCCAACAATGGCCCGCAGACTTCCCCTCGGACATTTGATATTTCATCCTCGTACAAAGGCCTGTTGCGCATGCTGCCGCCCTGAGTCGGTGAGGGTGAGCAGGCCGCTGTCGTGGCGCACCAGCCCCGCCGCTTCGGCCCGGCGCACCACCTGCGCGGCGAAGTCGGCCTGCCAGCGCAGGTGCTGGGCCAACGTCACGGCCCGGTTCTCTTCCGTCGCATCCGGGGTACCTTCGTGGTTGAGCAGGTGTAGCGTCAGCATTTGCTGGGCGAACTCCCAGCGCTGCCGCCCGTGGCGCAGGGCAGCGGCAATGAGTCCCCGTTGGGGCGCAAACAGCAGCGCCAGGCCAAAGAAGACACCCGTCATCGTGGCCATCGCTCCCGCAATCGAGCCATCCAGGGCCTGGGCCAGCCAGTAGCCCGTCTGGGCGCTGGCAATGCCGATCAGCATGCTGAAACCCAACATGCGTGGCAGCCGGTCGGTGAGCAGGTAGGCCGTGGCCGGGGGCACAATCATCAGCGCGATCACCAGCACCGAGCCGACGGCATCAAACGCGCCAACCGCCGTCAGCGAGACGACCGTCATCAAGCCGTAGTGCAGCAGGGCTGGGGCAAAACCCAGCGTGGCCGCCAGGGCCGCGTCGAAGGTGGCCAGCTTCAGTTCTTTGTAGAAGACCAGCACCAGCACCAGGTTCAGCAACAGAATGGCCGCGCCCGTCACCAGCGCCCGTGCGCCCCAGTCAATGCCAAATAGCTCGAAGCGCTCAAAGGGGGCGAAGGCCAGTTCGCCCGCCAGCACAATGTGGGTATCCAGGTGAACATTGCCCGCAAAGCGGGAGATGAGGATGACGGCGATGCTGAACAGGGCCGGAAAAACCAGGCCAATCGCCGAGTCCTCCTTCACCAGGCCAGTGCGTTGCAGCAACTCCACCAGGCTCACCGTTAGCACGCCCGTCAGCACCGCGCCCAGCATGAGCAGCGGCGAGTCCAGGCTGCCGGTGAGGAAAAAGCCCAGTACAATCCCCAACAGCACGGTGTGGCTGATGGCATCGCTCATCATGGCCATGCGCCGCAGCACCAGGAAGACGCCCGGAATGGCGCAGCCCGCCGCAACCACGGCGGCAATCAGTTGCACTTCCAGTTGGGGACTCACCGGGAACCTCCTCCCAGTTCGGCCCGCATGCGGCGGGCGTTGCGGCGCTGCTGCTGCCATGTCCACAGCAGGCCCCGCCCCGGCGCAAGCAGCAGCGACACCAGCACCACGGCGCTGATGCACAGCACGATGGTTGGCCCGGTGGCAATGCCGCGCCCGGTGGCGCTGATCAGGGCACCGGCAACCCCGGCCCCGGCCCCAAAGATGGCCGAGAGCAGCACCATGGTGCTGAGGCGGTTTGTCCACTGGCGGGCAGCCACAGCGGGCGCAATCAGCATGGCGCTCATCAGCACCACGCCCACCGTTTGCAGGCCAATCACAATCGCCAGCACCGTCAGCGCCGTCAGGCCCACATCCAGCACACGGGTGGGGAAGCCCACGGCGGCGGCAAAATCAGGGTCGAAGCTCAACAGCTTAAATTCTTTCCAGAACAGGCCCACAAACAGCAGCGCCACCGCACCAAGCACGGCCATCACCAGCACATCGCCCGCCACCAGCGAAGCGGCCTGGCCAAACAGGAATTTGCTCAGGCCAGCTTGAGCCGCATCAGGCTGGCGCTGCACGGCGGCCAGCAGCAGCATGCCAAAGCCAAAAAAGACCGAGAGCACAATACCCAGAGCGCTATCTTCCTTGATGCGCGTCTGGCGGATGATGAGCAGCAGCAGCAGCGCCGCCAGCCAGCCCGCCAGGGCCGCGCCCACCAGCAGCACCAGCGACTCGCGCAGGCCCGTGAGCATAAAGGCCAGCACAATGCCCGGCAGCGCGGCATGGGCCATGGCATCGCCTAACAACGCCTGCCGCCGCAGCACCGCGAAACAGCCCAGCACCCCGCTGATGATTCCCAGCAGCGCCGAGCCAAGGGCGATGTTGCGCAGGGTGTAGTTGAAGATGAGGTCGTTGAGCAGTTCCATAATCTTGACGGGAGACGGGAGACCGGGCCAGACGATTGACGATTGACGATTGATGATTGACGATTGAGAATCACTCCCACAAGACTCACGCAGCACGCAGCACGCAGCACTGTGTTCGCTCAGCACTCAGCACTCAGCACTCAGCACTCAGGACTGTGTTCACTCAGCACTCAGCACTCAGCACTCAGGACTGTGTTCACTCAGCACTCAGCACTCAGCACTCAGCACTCGTCATCTTGTTCTCTGCGTCTCCGCGTCTCTGCGCCTCTGCGTTTCCGCCTTAGTCCGTGAAGGCACTACTTTGCTTGGCGGGCGTGGGCAGCACCAGGGCCGGGCCGCTGCCCGTACCGTCGTCGCGGCTGAGGAAGGCCACTCGCCCGCCGTAGGTGCGGCGCAGGTTCTCCTCGGTGAAGACCTCGGCCACCGGGCCGCTGGCAATCTTCTGCACGTTCAGCAACGTCACCCAATCGAAATATTCGGGCACGGTTTGCAAGTCGTGATGCACCACAACCACAGTTTTGCCCGCCGCCCGCAGCTCTTGCAGCAAGCCCACAATCGCCCGCTCGGTCACGGCGTCTACGCCCACAAACGGCTCATCCATAAAATAGACCTGGGCATCCTGCACCAGCGCCCGGGCCAGAAAAACGCGCTGCTGCTGCCCGCCGGAAAGCTGGCTGATCTGGCGGCTGGCGAACTGAGCCATGCCGACCTTCTCCAACGCTGCCAGGGCCTGGGCACGCTCGTGTTTGCCGGGCTGGCGAAACCAGCCGAGGGAGCCGTAGCGGCCCATCAGCACCACATCCAGCACGGTGGTGGGGAAATCCCAGTCTACGCTGCCGCGCTGGGGCACATAACCCACGGCCTTGCGCTGCTCGCGGTAGGGCTTGCCGTAGATCAGCGTCTGCCCGGCGGCGGGCCGCACCAGGCCGAGAATGGCCTTGATCATGGTGGTTTTGCCCGCGCCGTTGGGGCCAACCACCGCCATCAGCACGCCGGGCGGCATGCTCACATCCACATCCCACAGCACCGGCTTATCCTGGTAGGCCACGGTTAAATCGGTTACATCTATCGCGTGCTGCATAGCTTTTTTCCTTGCTTTTATCCACAGATTACGCCGATTTCAAACTTCTCAATCTGCGTAATCTGCGTAATCTGCGGACAGTAAATGCTACCCCGCCAGCGCCTTCACCAGCGTGTCAATGTTGTAGCGCATCATGCCGATGTAGGTGTCGGCCCCGCTGCCCGCTTCGCCCATGGCGTCGGAGTAGAGCGAGCCGCCAATCTGCACGTCCTTGCCCGTGGCCTTCACGCCCGCCTGCACGGCTTCAATCGTGCGGGGCGAAATCGTGCTTTCGATAAAGATGGCGGGCACATCGCGCTGCACAATCGCATCCACCAGGGTTTGAATATCGGCGGCACTGGCCTCGGTTTCGGTGCTGATGCCCTGCACCGCTTCAACTTCAAAGCCGTAGGCGCGAGCGAAGTAGCCAAAGGCATCATGGGCAGTGATAAGCACACGCCGTTCCGCTGGAATCTTCTCCGCCTCGGCCTTGATGTAGCTGTTCAGCTCATCTAGCTGGGCCAGGTAGGCGGTGGCGTTGGCCTGGTAGGTGGCAGCATTGGCAGCATCGGCCTGCACTAGCGTGTCGCGCACCACCTCCACCACCCGCTTCCACAGCGTCACATCATTCCAGATGTGCGGGTCGTAGGGCAGGCCAGCCTGCGGTTCCCATGCGAGCAGCCCGGCAGTGTCGAGCCTATCGCCTACGGC
>JALONX010000002.1 GCA_025454695.1 Chloroflexaceae bacterium | reverse complement strand
AATTATCAACAAACAAAAACAACACAACCATCTACCAAAATAATTATCCGAGAACGAGACACTGGACAGCCGGGGCATCTTGCAGTCCATCGCCAGCCGCAACGACCACAGCGCCGCCATGCACAAGCTGGCTGAGCTTGGCCTGAGCGACTACTTTCTCTACCCGCAGATCAACTGGAACTCCAAGGCCGACTCGATCCAGCAGATTGCCGCCGCGCTGAACCTGGGGCTAGACAGCTTCGCCTTTGTGGATGACCAGCCTTTTGAGCGCGAGGAAGTGCGCTTTGTGCTGCCCCAGGTGCTGACGATTGACGCCAGCGAGGTGGCCACCATGCCAACGCTGCCGCGCATGCAGCCCCGCTTCATCACCGCCGAGTCGCGGCAGCGGCGCATGCTCTACCAGAGCGACATTGCCCGCAACGAAGCCGAGCAGCAGTTCGTTGGCTCGAATGAGGAGTTTCTGGCCACCCTGGGCATGGTCTTCACCCTGGCCGAAGCCGAGGAGGACGACCTCCAGCGGGCCGAAGAGTTGACCATGCGCACCCACCAGCTCAACTCCACCGGCTACACCTATTCCTACGACGAGCTAGATTCGTTTCGGCGTTCAGCCAACCACAAACTGCTGGTGGCGGCGCTGGATGATAAGTATGGCAGCTACGGCACCATTGGCCTGGCCCTGCTAGCGTGCAGCCCGGAAGTCTGGACGATCAAGCTGCTGCTCATGTCGTGCCGGGTGATGTCGCGTGGGGTTGGCACGCTGATGATGGGCCACATTATGCGGCAGGCCCAGGCAGCGGGGGTGCGGCTTCAGGCCGAATTCGTTTCCACCGAGCGCAACCGCATGATGTACGTCACCTATAAGTTTGGCGGCTTCCGCGAGGTGAACCGCGACGGTACGCTGATCACCCTGGAACACGACCTGGCGACTCTTCCTGATCTCCCGGCCTATGTGGTGATAAAAACACGGGGAACATATGCAGCGAGCGTATGACTATTCGACCCTGATTGATGTGCTCCAGCTGCGGGCGACGCAACAGCCCGACAAGCCGGTGTATCGCTTTTTGCTTGACGGCGAGGACGAAGAAATTCAGTATACCTACGCCGAACTCGACCAGAGGGCGCGAGCGATTGGTGCGCTGCTGCAACGCCAGGGGGCCGCTGGCGAACGGGTGCTGCTGCTCTATCAGCCCGGCCTCGACTACATCGCCGCCTTTTTTGGCTGCCTCTACGCCGGGGCCGTGGCCGTGCCCGCCTACCCGCCCAACCCGGCCCGCATGGAGCGCACGCTGCCGCGCCTGCTGGCGATAGTGGCCGACGCCCGGCCCGCCGTGGCGCTCACCACGGCCCAGATTCTGGAGGTCGCAGGCATGCTCAGCGCGGAGGTGCCAGAGTTTGCCGCCGTGCAGTGGCACGCCACCGACACCCTGAGCGACGAACTGGCCGCCAGCTGGCAAGCACCAGCGATTGACGGCGCAACGCTGGCCTTTCTGCAATATACCTCCGGCTCCACCGCCACGCCCAAAGGGGTGATGTTGAGCCACGCCAATCTGCTACACAACTCCCAACTCATCCAGCGTGGCTTTGCAACCACGCCCGAGTCGCGTGGGGTCTTCTGGCTGCCCTTCTACCACGACATGGGCTTGATCGGCGGACTGATTCAGCCGATTTACTGTGGTGGCACCAGCATGCTCATGTCGCCGGTGAGCTTTTTGCAGCGACCCCTGCGCTGGCTGGAAGCAGTTTCTGGTTTCCAGGCCGACATTAGCGGCGGGCCGAACTTCGCCTACGACCTGTGTGTGCGCAAGGCCACAACCGAACAGCTTGCCCGGCTCGATTTGAGCCACTGGCGGGTGGCCTTTAACGGGGCCGAGCCGATTCGGGCGGAAACGCTGGAGCGCTTTGCGGCAACCTTTGCGCCGTGTGGCTTCCGCCGTGAAGCCTTCTACCCTTGCTATGGCCTGGCCGAGGCCACCCTGATGGTCTCCGGCGTTGCGCCCACGGCCCCGCCCCTGGTGCAAGCCTTTGATGCCGCCGCCCTGGAACGGGGCCAGGCTATGCCCAGTGAGTCCGTTGCCCGCGCCCGCACCCTGGTGGGCAGCGGCCAGCCCCTGCAACATGTGGCGATTGTGCAGCCCGAAACCCAGCGCCGCTGTGCGCCCGGCCAGGTTGGCGAAATCTGGGTGAGCAGCCCCAGCATTGCCGGGGGCTACTGGAACCAGCCCGCCGAAAGCGAACGCAGCTTTGGCGCACGCCTGGCAGATGATCCGGCGGCTGGCCCCTTTCTGCGCACCGGCGAT
Source organism: Chloroflexaceae bacterium (assembly GCA_025454695.1). Taxonomy (GTDB): domain Bacteria; phylum Chloroflexota; class Chloroflexia; order Chloroflexales; family Chloroflexaceae; genus JALONX01. The sequence continues at coordinate 36,335 of JALONX010000002.1, read as the reverse complement.
CTGGGCTTTCTCCACCAGGGCGAACTGTGTATCACCGGGCGCAGCAAAGATTTGATCATTATTCGCGGGCGCAATCACTACCCGCAGGACATTGAACTGACGGTTGAGCAGAGCCACCCGGCCTTGCGGGCGGGCTGTGGCGCGGCGGTGGCGGTAGAAGTGGCGGGCGAAGAGCGCCTGGTAATTGTGCAAGAGGTGGAACGCCAGCACCGCAACGTGGATGTAGAGGTTGTGGCTGACGCCATTCGCCAGGCGGTGGCCCAGGGTCACGAACTGCATGTCTACGCGGTGGTGCTGCTGCGCCAGGGCACCATTCCCAAAACATCCAGCGGCAAAATCCAGCGTCACGCCTGCCGGGCCGAATTTTTGGCGGGCACGCTGGAAACGCTCGGCACCAGCCAGCGCGACGAACGCCCAACCAGCCCTACAGTGCAGCTGACCCGCGCCGCGTTGCTGGCAGCCCCACCTGAGGAGCGGCAGCTGCTGCTGGAAGGCTACATGCAGGCCCTGGTGGCCCAGGCCGTGCAGGTGGCTCCCGCGCAGATCAGCCTGGAACGGCCTGTGAGCAGCGTTGGCCTGGACTCGCTGATGGCGGTGGAGTTGCAGCACACGCTGGAAAACGACCTGGCGGTGGTGGTCTCTATGGTCAGTTTTCTGCAAGACCACAGCCTCAGCCAGCTAGCGGCGGAGGTGCTAGCTGAGCTAGAACGGGCCGACGGGCCAGCGCCGCTGGTGGCGAGCAAGCAGGCGAGCAGCAGCACCCCGCTCACGCCGGGCCAGCGGGCGATCTGGTTTTTGCACCAGCTTGCGCCGGAAAGTGCGGCCTACACCATTGCCAGCGCGGTGCGGATTGCAGGCCCGCTTGATGTACCCGCCTTGCAGCGCAGTTTCGAGCAGCTGCTCGACCGACACCCGGCCCTGCGTAGCACCTTTCACCTGATGGCGGGCGAGCCAGTGCAGCAGGTGCAAGCCGAAGCTGAACTCGCCTTTACCGTGCAGGATGCCAGCAACTGGAGCGAGGGCGAGGTGCAGGCGGCCCTGCAACAGGCGGCGCAACAGCCGTTTGACCTGGAACACGGCCCACTCTTGCGCCTCCACCTGCTGGCCCGCGCCGCCGACGAGCATGTGTTGCTGGTAGCGGTGCATCACAGCGTCAGTGATCTCTGGTCGCTGGCCACGCTGACCAACGAGCTAGGCCAGATTTACCCGGCCCAGTGTGCAGGCAGAGCGGCCCCGCTTGCGCCACTGCCGCTGGATTTTGGCGATTATGTGCGCTGGCAGCACGAGTTGCTGGCCGGAAGCGAAGGCGAACGGCTGTGGCAGTTCTGGCGGGGGCAGCTGGACGGGGCGGCGACGACCCTGAACCTGCCCCCGGATCGCCCGCGCCCGCCGTTGCAAACCTATAACGGCGCGGCCTACCAATTTAGCCTTTCTGCTACGGTAACAGCTGGACTCAAGGCGCTGGCCGAGGCCCAGCACGCCACGCTCTACCATGTGCTGCTGGCCGCGTTTGAGGTGCTGCTCTACCGCTACAGCGGCCAGGCCGATTTTCTGATTGGCACGCCCACCGCCGGGCGCAGCCGGGCCGAGTTGAGCGGCCTGGTTGGCTACTTCGTCAACTCCGTGGTGCTGCGGGCCGACATGGCCGGTGAGCCGCGCTTTAGCGACCTGCTGGGGCGGGTGCGCCAGACCAGCCTGGCCGCCTTTGCCCACGGCGACTACCCCTTTGTGAGCCTGGTTGAACGGATGGGCCTTCAGCGCGACCTGAGTCGTTCGCCGCTGTTTCAGGTGATGTTTGCGCTGCAAAAAGCCCACGCTCGCGAGCAGACCGACCTGACCGCTTTTGCGGTTGGGGCCGAAGCGAGCCAGATTCAGGTGGGCGAGCTACAGTTTGCGCCCTTTGCGCTGCCGCAGACAATGGCCCAGTTCGACCTGTCGCTGGCGATGGGCGAGGTGCATGGCGGCATGGTGGCGACGTTGGAATACAACAGTGATCTGTTTGATGGAGCCACAGCCCGCCGCATGGCCCAGCACCTGGAAACAATTCTGGCGGCGGTGGTGGCCGACCCGCAGCAACTTGTTGATGATCTGCCGTTGCTCAGCCAGGCCGAGCGCCAGCAACTGCTGCTTGAATGGAGTAGCGGCGACACCACGCCCATCCCCGCCCTGTGCATCCACCAACTGTTTGCGGCCCAGGCCCAACGGTCACCGGACGCCGTGGCGGTGATCAGTGGCGCTGACCAGATGCGCTACGGCGAACTAGACGAGCGCGCCAACAGCCTGGCCCGGCGGCTGCGGGGTCTGGGGGTAGGGCCAGAAACGCTGGTAGGCATCTGCGCCGAGCGTTCGGTGGAAATGATGGTGGGCATTCTGGCCATTCTCAAGGCCGGGGGAGCCTATGTGCCGCTTGACCCAACCTACCCCGCCGAGCGGCTGAGCTTTATTCTGCACCAGACTGGTGCGCCGGTGCTGCTGGCCGACCAGGAGATTGCAGAAGGCAGATTGCAGATTGCAGATTGGCACGGTGTAATCTGTAGCCTGCAATCACTCGCCAGTGCTACCGAATTAGACTCACTGCCGCCTGTGGCTGAACCAACGCCCGATAATGCCGCATGTGTAATCTACACCAGCGGCTCCACCGGGCAGCCCAAAGGCGTGGTGCTGACCCACCATGGCATCGTCAATCTGATTGAGTCGTTTGTGCGTTCCTACGAGCCAGGCAGCAGCGACCGCATGTTGCCGCTGACCTCGCTGGCCTCGGCCAGTTTTGTGGGCGAAATTTTCCCGCCGCTTTGCACCGGTGGTGCGCTGGTGCTGCCCAATGCCCTGGAGGTGCTGGACTTCGAGGCCCTGTTTGCCCTGATGCGCCAGCGCCATGTGACCATGCTCAGCGCCGTGCCTTCGCTGATTGCCCGCTTAAACGGACGGGCCGACCAGTTGCCCGAACTGCGGCTGCTCCTCAGCGGCGGCGAAGCCCTGGCGTACAGCGACATCAACCGCCTGGTGCAAACCACCACTATCTCCAATGGTTACGGGCTGACCGAAACCACCGTCTGCTCGACCTTCTACCATGTGAACCCGCAGCGCCCGCCCACCAGCAGCTACATCCCCATTGGTCGCCCGCTGCTCAACACCCAGGTCTACATTCTCGATGAGCGCATGCACCCGGTGCCCATCGGCGTCCCTGGTGAGCTGTATGTGGGCGGCATGGGCCTGGCCCGTGGCTACTTCGCCGACCCGGCCCTCACCGCCCAACGCTTTCTGGTGACCGGAGACCGGAGACGGGAGACGGAAGTCACACCATCTGAACAAGATCGGTTGGCGTCGGTCGTCGGTCTTCCGTCCCCGGTCTACAAAACTGGCGACCGCGCCCGCTGGCTGCCCGATGGGCTGATTGAATATGTGGGGCGCAGCGACCACCAGGTGAAGCTGCGGGGCTTCCGCATCGAGCTGGGCGAAATCGAAACCGTGCTAAGCCAGCACCCCGCCGTGCATGAAGCCTTTGTCACCGCCCGCGAAGACACCCCCGGCAATAAGCGCCTGGTGGCATATGTGGTCTTGCAAAACGCAGAGACGCAGAGACGCAGAGACGCAGAGGATGGCTTGGAACAGGCATCTGCTATTGCTGACACCCAATCGTCAATCGTCAATCCGCCTGCCCTGAGGCCCCCCCTGAGTTTATCGAAGGGCTTGTCGAAGGGTCAATCGTTAATGACTAATGGTCAATCTCCAATTTCCAATCTCCAATCGCATCTGCGCGAGCGCCTGCCCGCCTACATGGTGCCTGCGGCGATTGTGCTGCTGGAGAGGATGCCGCTGACGCCCAACGGCAAGGTGGATGTGCGGCGGCTGCCTGCACCGAGTGACGCACACCTGGAACGCAGCGCCGCCTTTCTGGCCCCCCGCAGCGAGCTTGAACACCAGATTGCGGCGGTCTGGCAGGCAGCGCTGAAGGTGGAACATGTGGGCATCCACGATAACTTCTTCGAGCTTGGCGGCCATTCGCTGCTGCTGGTGCAGGTGCATAGCGAGCTACGGGCCAGCTACCCGCAGCTGACGCTGATTGACATGTTCCGCCACCCCACCGTGGGCACGCTGGCGGCGCATCTGGGCCAGGGGCTTCCCGCCGAGCCATCGTTTGCCGAATTTCAAGACCGGGCACAGAAGCAGAAAGCCTTTCGCGACCGGCGTAAGGAGTTGGCCCGCAACCGGGCTGGCTCATAGCGCATACTGACAGAGGAGCAAGCGGCATGAGTGAAACCGAAACGGACGCAGCACTGGATGGCATCGCCATTATTGGCATGGCGGGCCGCTTTCCTGGGGCACACTCGGTAGATGAGTTGTGGCAGAACCTGTGCGCTGGCGTTGAGTCAATCTCGTTCTTCTCGGATGAAGAACTGCTGGCAGAGGGGATTGAGCCGGAACTGCTGAAGCTGCCCAACTATGTGCGGGCCAGGGGCGCACTGGGCGATGCCGACTATTTCGACGCGGCCTTTTTTGGACATAGCCCCCATGTGGCCGAGCTGATGGATCCCCAGCATCGCCTGTTTTTGGAATGCGCCTGGACGGCCCTGGAACACGCGGGCTACGACTCGGAGCGCTACAGCGGGCGCATCGGCGTGTTTGGCGGCTCCAGCCTCAACACCTACCTGCTCCACAATGTTTTTTCCCACATGCGCATGGTCGCCTCGGTAGATAGTTTGCAGGCCTCGATTGGCAACGACAAAGACAGCCTGACCAGTGAGGTAGCCTACAAACTCAACCTCACCGGGCCGAGTATTACGGTGCAGACGGCCTCGTCCACCTCGCTGGCCGCCATCCATGTGGCCTGCCAGAGCCTGCTGAACTACGAGGCTGACATGGCACTGGCCGGAGGCGTTTCCATTCACTTCCCTGAAAAGGCGGGCTACCTCTACCAGGAGGGCGGCGCGACCTCGCCCGATGGCCATTGCCGGGCCTTTGACGTGCATGCAAAAGGTTTTGTGAACGGCCACGGCGCGGGTGTGGTGGTGCTGAAACGGCTGGAAAACGCGCTCGAAGATGGCGACACGATCTACGCCGTGATTCGTGGCTCAGCCATTGACAACGACGGTGCGGTGAAGGTGAGTTACATGGCACCCAGCGTGGATGGCCAGGCCGCCGTGATCGCCATGGCCCAGGCCGTGGCGGGGGTTGACCCCGCAAGCATCAGCTATGTAGAAGCCCACGGCACCGGCACCAGCCTGGGCGACCCGATTGAGATCGCCGCCCTGACCCAGGCCTTTCGGGCGGGCACCGACAAACGGGGCTACTGCGCCCTTGGTTCGCTTAAAACCAATATTGGCCACCTGGACACGGCGGCGGGCGTAGCGGGCGTGATCAAAACCGCGCTGGCCCTGACCCACCGCCGCATTCCGCCTAGCTTGCACTACACCGCGCCCAACCCGCAGATTGATTTTGCGAATAGCCCATTTTATGTTAACACAACGCTGGCAGAATGGTTCCGAAACGGCCATCCCCGCCGGGCGGGCGTCAGCTCCTTTGGCATGGGCGGCACCAATGTGCATGCCGTGCTGGAAGAAGCGCCGCCGCTGCCGCCCAGCGACCCGCCCCGCCCCTGGCAGTTGCTCACCTTTTCGGCCAAAACCGGCACCGCCCTGGACTGGCAGTGTGCCAACCTGGCGGCCTACCTGCGCGAGCACCCCGAGCTGAACCTGGCCGATGTGGCATACACACTGCATGTAGGGCGACGGGCCTTTAGCCACCGCCGCACCCTGGTGGGCCGCGACCGCGACGATGCCCTGCACGCCCTGGAAAGCTTCGACCCGGAGCGACTCCTGTCGGGTTACCAGGAACCGGGCGAGCGCCCGCTGGTGTTTCTGTTTTCTGGCCAGGGTGCCCAATACGCGGGCATGGCTGCGGGCCTCTACCGCGATGAGCCGGTGTTTCGCGACACCCTTGACCGCTGCGCCGAGCTGCTGCAACCGCACCTGGGGCGGGACATTCGCCAGATCATACTGCAAGAACCGAGAACCCAGAACCAAGAACCAACTGATTCGGCCAATGGTACCGGTTCTCGGTTCTCGGTTCTGGGTTCTCTTGTCGATCAGACCCAATACACCCAACCGGCCCTCTTCGCGCTGGAATATGCGCTGGCCCAGCTCTGGCTGAGCCGTGGGCTGGAGCCGTGGGCGATGATTGGCCATAGCATCGGCGAGTATGTGGCCGCATGTCTGGCGGGCGTGTTTCGCCTGGAAGATGGCCTGGCGCTGGTGGCGGCTCGTGGGCGGCTGATGGGGCAACTGCCGCCCGGCGCAATGCTGGCCGTGCCGCTGGCCGAAGCCGAAGTCACCATGCTGCTCGATTCCGAGCTGTCGCTGGCCGCGGTTAATGGGCCGGGGCTATGTGTGGTCTCTGGCCCGGTGGAAGCGGTGGAGCAACTAGAACGGCAACTCAGCGCCCATGGCCTCAACTGCCGCCGCCTGCACACCTCCCACGCCTTCCATTCGGCGATGATGGATCCGATCCTGGAGCCGTTTACGGCGCTGGTGGGCCAGATAGCGCTGCAGGCCCCAGAACGGCCATTTATCTCGAATGTGACTGGTACATGGATCACGGCGGAGCAGGCCACCGACCCCGGCTACTGGGCCAGCCACCTGCGCCAGGCGGTGCGATTTGCTGATGGCTTACAAGAACTACTGCGCGACCCCAACACCGTGCTGCTGGAAGTTGGCCCCGGCCAGACGCTCGCCACGCTGGCCCGCCAGCACCCCGCCCGCGTCGCCAGCCAGACGATCTTACATTCGCTGCGCCACCCCAACGATAAGCAGCCCGACCGGGCGTTTCTGCTGGGCACGCTGGGCAAGCTCTGGCTGGCTGGCGTGGAGGTAGAAGGGGAACGGCTCTACGCGGGCGAACAGCGGCGGCGGGTGGCCCTGCCGACCTACCCCTTTGAGCGCCAGCGCTACTGGCTCGAACCGCTCAAACTGGCCTATGAGTCCGCTGCTACCCAGCCGTTGCAGAAACGGAGTGAGATTGCCGACTGGTTCAGCCTGCCCTTCTGGAAGCCCGCCCTACCGCCACATGGGGCCGATGGTGGGCCAGCACGCTGGCTGGTTTTTGCCGATGCAAGTAGCCTGAGTAGCGGGCTGGTGCAGCGGCTGCACCAGCACAAGCGCGACGTGGTGGTGGTGCAGCCGGGCCAGGTCTTCGCCCGGCTCGACCAGCAACTCTACACGCTGAACCCAGGGGAACGGGCCGACTACGAGGCGCTGCTGGCCGACCTGCACGCGCACGGCTGGCAGCCCGACGGCATTGTGCATGCCTGGAGCGTGACCCCGCCGACACAGGCCACCCTCACGGCGGCGAGCTTTGCGGCAGCCCAGGAGCGCGGCTTCTACAGCCTGCTGGCGCTCACGCAAGCCCTGGGCAACCAGGCCAGCGCCCCGCCCGTCCATCTGCTCATGCTTTCCAGCAACATGCAACACGTGGCGGGTGAAACGAATTTTAGCCCGGAAAAAGCCACCCTGCTGGGGCTGTGCAAAGTTATTCCCCAGGAATATCCGCACATCAGCTGCCAGAGTGTGGATGTGAGCCTGCCGCCGCCGGGCGACTGGCACGGCCCGCAACTCGCTGATCAGCTGCTGGCCGAGTGCCTTGCGCCGACAGCGGGCGGGGTGCTGGCCTACCGTGACGGGCGGCGCTGGGAGCAGGCTTTTGAGCCGGTGCGCCTGGAGCGTGGCGAAAGCCGACTGCGCCCCGGCGGCGTCTACCTGATTACCGGTGGTTTTGGGGGGCTGGGCCTGGCCCTGGCCCGCCACCTGGCCCAATCTGCCCAGGCAAAACTGGCCCTGCTGGCCCGCACCGACTTGCCGCCCCGCCAGCACTGGGACGAGTGGCTGGCGTCTCACAACGACGAAACCAGCCGCCGCATTCGCGCAGTGCGTGAGCTGGAGGAGTTGGGGGCCACGGTGCTGCCGCTCACGGCGGACGTGACCCGGCCCGAGCAACTGCGGGCGGCGCTGGTGCAGCTTGAGGCACAGTTTGGCGCACTGCACGGCGTGATTCACGCGGCGGGGCTGGTACGCAAGCAGTTCTTCGGCGTGTTGCAAGAGGCCGACTATGCCGCCTGCGAGCAGCATTTTCAAACCAAAGTCTATGGCACGCTGGCCCTGGAGCAGGCCCTGGCTGACCGCCCGCTGGACTTCACCATGCTCGCCTCGTCGCTGGCGGCAGTGCTTGGTGGGCTAGGCTTTGGGGCCTATGCCGCTGCCAACAGCTGTATGGATGCGATTGCGCAGCAGCACAACCGCCATAGCCCGGTGCCCTGGCTCAGTGTCAACTGGGATGCATGGGAAGTAACCGATGAGCAGCGCCAGCAACTGACCAGCCAGGAGCAGTCGTCGGCCTTTGCAATGACGGCGGCGGAAGGAAGCGACGCCTTTGAGCGCATGCTGGCCGCCGGGCCGCTGCCGCAGGTGGTGGTTTCGACCGGCGACCTGCATGGGCGTATGCAGCGCTGGGTGCAGCTCGCCGGGCTGCACGAAGGGGCTGCCGCAACACCAACGGAGGCGACCACGCTCCACCCGCGCCCGAACCTGCCCAACCCCTACATCGCGCCGCGCAACGAGACCGAGCGCAGCATTGCCGAACTCTGGCAGGCGACGCTGGGCGTGCAGCAGGTGGGCATTCACGACAACTTCTTTGATCTGGGCGGAAACTCGCTCAGTGGCATTACCCTGATCGGGCGACTGAAAGAGCGCTTCAACAAGCCCATTCCTACTGTGAGCCTGTATGAAGGGCCGACGGTGAGTGCGCTAGCGAAGCTGCTGGAACAGGACGAGGCCCAGCAGCCCGAACAGGACGTGGGCCGTAGTCGGGGCGAGCGCCGCCGCGAAAAGCGCCGCGCTCGGCAGGGGCTGCGCCAACGTGAGGATGGTGAGGGTGAAGACGAGTAAGTAACACGAGCAACATGGTGTACGTGACCTAACGCATAAGGGGAGGAGCGAATGAAAATTTTTCGTAATGTACTGCTTGGCGCACTGGTGTTAGTGCTGGTGCTCGTTGGTTTTGGCACATGGTTTGTGCGCAACCCCTGGCCCCAGACTAGTGGCACCCTGGCGGTGCCGGGCCTCAGCGCCCCGGTGCAGGTGCTGCGCGACAAGTGGGGCGTGCCCAACATCTATGCCGAGAACGAGCGCGACCTCTTTATGGCCCAGGGTTATGTGCATGCCCAGGATCGCCTCTGGTCAATGTATTTTAACCAGCTGACCGCAAGTGGAAAGCTGGCGGAAGCGATTGGCGAACCAGGGGTAGACGCCGACCGCTTTTTGCGCACGCTGGGGCTGCGGCGGGGGGCCGAGCAGGAATGGGCCAACATGGATGCCGACTCGAAGGCGCTGCTGCAAGCCTACGCCGATGGGGTAAATGCTTTTATCAACACCAACCGCAACAAGCTGCCGATTGAATTTACGGTGCTGCGCTACTCCCCCGAACCATGGACGCCGGTGGACTCAATCGTGTATGGCAACCTGATCAGCCTCTACCTGGCCGGGAACTACCGCCTGGAATTTCTGCGGGCGCGGCTGATTGCCGAGATTGGCGAGCAGAAAACTCGCGACCTGCTGCCCGCCTTTGATCCTAGCACACCCTTTATTATTCCCGACGAGGTGCGGGGCTACGAATGGATGAAGGGCGTGCCGTTTGCCGCGCTGGATGCGCCCGTGCAGTGGGTCGGCGACCCCGCCGCCACCTGGGGCAGCAACAACTGGGTAGTGGCTGGCAACCGCACCGTCAGCGGCAAGCCCATTCTGGCGGGCGATGCCCACATGAACCTTTCGATGCCCTCGATCTGGTACATGAACGGACTGCACGGCGGGCGCTTCAACAGCACCGGCTTTACCTTGCCCGGCGTGCCTTCGGTAATTATCGGCCACAACGGCAAGATTGCCTGGGCAGTGACCAACCTCAACCCCGACGTGCAAGACCTCTACATCGAAAAGCTTGACGACCGCGCCAACCCCACGAAGTACGAGTATCAGGGCCAGTGGCAAGACCTGGAGATCATCCGCGACACGCTGAAGGTCAACGGCGGCGAGTCCGTGCCGCTGAATATCTACATCACCCGCCATGGGCCGATTATCAACGAAGTGGTGGAGGACATGAAGCAGGCCGAGCCGATGGCGTTTAAGTGGGCCAAACTCGGCGATAGTCAGCTCTTCGCCTCGCTGCTAAAGCTGAACACCGCCCAGAACTGGGAGCAGTTCCGTGAGGCCCTGCGCACTTGGCATCTGCCGGGGCAGAACTTTGTGTATGCCGACACCGAGGGCAACATCGGCTACCAGATGACCAGCCAGATCCCCATTCGCGCCGAACAACACAGCGGCCTGGTGCCAGTGCCAGGCTGGACGGGCGAGTATGAATGGCAGGGTTTTATTCCCTATGACGAGTTGCCGTTTGTCTACAACCCGCCCCGTGGCTTTATCGCCACCGCCAACAACAAAGTCATCGGCGACGATTACCCCTACAAGATCACCGAGGAGTGGGATCCGGGCTACCGCGCCCAGCGCATCACCGAACTGCTGGAAGGTAACTACCGCATGGATGTTGCCACCAGTCAGCAGATGCAGGCCGACACCTACTCGATCCCGGCGGGCAACTTCCGCGCCTACATGCTGGAAATTAAGCCCAGCAACGAAGAGGAGGCGCGGGCGATTGAGCTGCTCAGAAATTGGGATTTGCACTTTGAGGCCGACACAGTGGCGGGGACGATCTTCCAGACCTGGTACTGGTTTATCTTCCAGAACACCCTGCGCGACGACATGAGCGAAACGCTGGCCAAAGACTACCTTGACGGCCAGTATGAACGGCACGGGCGCTTCCACATCACCGCGATGACCCAGATTATCCGCGACCCCAACAACAGCTGGTTCGACGACAAGAAGACACCACAGGTCGAAACCCGCGACGAGATTATGCAGCGCAGCCTGGGCCAGGCCCTGAACTGGCTTAAGGAAAACCACGGCACCGACACCAACGGCTGGCGCTGGGGCAACGTTCACCAGGTGAGCTATGTCAGTTTGCTGGCCCGCAGCGGCAACCCGCTGTTTGTCTGGCTCTACGGCGTGCCGCCGATTGAGGCTCGTGGCGAGAACTTTAGCATCAACACGGGCACCTTTACGTTCCAGGATCCCTTCAGCATGGCCCACGGCGCGTCGCAGCGGGAAGTGATTGATATGAGCGATATTGACGGCATGCAGGCCATTCACAGCACCGGCCAGAGCGGCCTGGTGCGCCACGCCAACCGCACCGACATGATTGAGATGTGGGAGGACGTGCAGTATATTCCCGTGCCCTTCAGCCGCGAGAAGGTGGAGCAAAACGCCGCCGCCACCCTGACCTTAACCCCTGAGGGCAGCCGATGAGCGATATTCAGACTCAACTCGACACGCTTTCGCCCGACCAGCGCAAACTGCTGGAACTGCTGCTGAAAAAGCGGGCGGCGCAAGAAGCCAGTTCACATGTGGTGGACACAACCGAAGCCCCGCCGCCGGACGAGCGCAGTATCCCACGGCGCACGGGCAGCGACCCAGCCCCGCTTTCGTTTGGGCAGCAGCGGCTCTGGCTGCTCGATCAGTTCCAGCCCGGCAGCGCCTTTTACAACATGCCGCTGGTGATGAAGCTCGACGGCCCGCTCAACATCGCCGTGCTAGAACGGAGCCTGAACGAGATTGTGCGCCGCCACGAGCTGCTGCGCACCACCTTTCGCAGCGTCAACGACAGCCCGGTGCAAATCGTTGCACCGGAGCTGCGGCTGACACTGGCCCGCCAGGATGTGATCGAATGCCCCACCGACGAGCGCGAAGCCGAGGCCTTGCGGCGCATCATCGCCGAAGGGCAGCGCCCCTTTGACCTGGCCGCGGGGCCGCTCCTACGGGGGCTGCTGCTGCGATTGGATGAGCAGCGCCACATGCTGGCACTGACGCTGCATCACATCATCTTCGATGGCTGGTCAATGGGGGTCATTCTGCGAGAGATTATCGCCCTCTACGGCGCGTTTAGCGCCGGGAAACCCTCGCCCCTGCCCGAGTTGCCCATTCAGTATGGCGACTATGCGGCCTGGCAGCGCCAGCGCTTGCAGGGCGAACTGCTGGAACGGCAACTGGCCTACTGGAAAAACGAGCTTGGCGGCAAGGTCGTCGCCCTCAACCTGCCCACCGACCGCCCCCGCCCCACGGTGCCCAGCTTCACCGCCAACGGGGCCAAGCAGCACCTGCACCTCAGTCGCCAGCTGGCCACAGCACTCCAGGCCCTGAGCAAGCAGGAAGGCGCAACCCTGTTTATGACGCTGCTGGCGGCGTTTCAAACGCTGCTGCACCGCTACAGCAGCCAGCCCAGCATTCTGGTCGGGTCGCCCATTGCCAACCGCAACCAGGACGAACTGGAAGGCATGATTGGTTTTTTCAACAACATGCTGGTGCTGCATGGCGATCTGAGCGGCGCGCCCAGCTTCCGCGAGCTGCTCCGTCGGGTGCGGGCGACGACGCTGCGAGCCTACGACCATCAGGAGCTGCCCTTTGAACGGCTGGTGGAGGAGTTTCAGCCCAGCCAGAACAGCAGCCGCAGCCCGCTGTTTCAGGTGATGTTTGCGCTGCAAAACGCCCCCCGCCCGGCGATGAAGCAGGGCGACACGACCATGCAGGCGCTGAATGTTGACCTGGGCACAGCCCGCTTTGACCTTTCACTTTCGGTGCGCGAAAACGAAGCCGGGTTGGTGGCAACAATGCTCTACAACACCGACCTGTTTGATGCGGCAACGGTTGAGCGCATGCTGGCCCACTACCAGACCTTGCTGGAAAGCCTGCCCACCAGCGCTGGCCAGCCAATTACCGCGTTGCCCATGCTGCCAGCGGGTGAAGCGCACCAACTGCTGGCCTGGAGCGAGGAAGCCCAGATCTACCTGCTGGATGCCCACATGCAGCTGGCGCCGATTGGCGTGCCCGGCGACCTTTACATCAGCGACACGGGCCTGGAGGCCGCCGCGCCTGTTGGATTGGAACGAGACCCGGCCCGCGCCGTTGCCCATCCTTTCAGCCCTGCGCCCGAGGCGCGGCTCTACAAAACCGACCGCCGCGCCCGCTACCGAGCCGATGGCACCATGGATATTTTGACGGCGGCGGGCGAAACGCAGACTCAGCGCCGGGAAGCGCGGCCCTTTGTTGCGCCCCGCACGCCAGTGGAAGAAGAGATCGCCCTGATCTGGACGACCATTCTAGGCCAGGAGCGCATCGGTGTGCATGATGATTTTTTTGAGCTAGGCGGCCATTCGTTAAGCGCGGCCCGCCTGCTTTCCCGCGTGCGCGAGTTATTCCGGGTGGATCTGCCCATGCGCCGTTTGTTTGAGGCCACCACGGTCGCCGCGATGGCCGAACTGATTATTGCCAGCGAACCCCGCCCCGGCCAGACCGAGAAGATCGCCCGCGCCCTCAACCGGCTGCGCAGCGCCTCGCCGGAGGAGAAGCGCCAGTTGCTGGAACAGAAACGCCAGGAGCGCGGCCTTGCCTGAGGGCAGGGCTAGCGCTACCACGGAGGGTGACATGGTGAGTTTCAACGGTGCCATAACACATGGGGAGTTGTTGACGGACAACACGGGTGACGCCGAGTTGTGGCGCACGCTTCAAGGCTGGAACGCAACCGCCCACCCATACCCTGAGCATCTCTGCATCCACCAGCTGTTTGAGGCCCAGGTGGCCCGCACGCCCCACGCCCTTGCGGCGGTCTGCGGCGCTGAACGGCTCTCCTTCACTGAACTTAACCAGCAGGCCAACCGCGTCGCCATTGCCGTGCAGCAGCGTGGCGTTGGGCCGGAGGTGCGGGTTGGCGTGTGTATGGCCCGCTCGCTTGATCTGGTGGTGGCGCTGCTGGCGGTGCTGAAGGCCGGTGGGGCCTATGTGCCGCTCGACCCGGCCTACCCGGCGGAACGGCTGCTCTTTATGCTGCGCGATTCGGGGGCTGAACTGCTGCTGGTGGACAGCGCCGATGAGGTGGCGGGACGGCTGGGCGATTGGGGCGGCGCAATCTACCCGCTGGCACAGGCCCGCGCCGAGGGGCCACCGTCTGACGCCGCGCCCAACGCGGGGGTGCGCCCCGACAACCTGGCATACCTGATCTACACCTCCGGTTCAACGGGCGTGCCCAAGGGCGTAGCAATCGAGCATCGTAACAGCGTTGCCATGCTCGACTGGGCCAGCCGCACCTTCACTGCCGATGAGATTGCCGGGGTGCTGGCGGGCACGTCAATCTGTTTCGATCTCTCGATCTTCGAGATTTTCCTGCCCCTCTGCTACGGCGGCGGACTAATTGTGGCGGAAAACGGCCTGCATGTGCCCACAGTGCCGCCGGAGTTGCCCATTACGATGATTAACACCGTTCCATCGGTGATGGCCATGCTGCTGCGGGGCGGCGAGTTGCCGCCTACGGTGCAGGTGGTGAACCTGGCGGGCGAACCGCTGCCCCCAAAACTGGTGCGCGAGGTGTATGCCCAGACCAGCGCCCGGCGGGTGGTGAACCTCTATGGGCCGAGCGAAACCACCACCTACTCGACCTACGCGGTGTTGCCGCCCGACATTGAGCGACCGCCGCCGATTGGCCGTCCGATTGACAACACTACGGTGTATCTGCTTGATGAGCAGCGGCAACCAGTGCCGATTGGCGAAGTGGGCGAGATCTACATTGGCGGCGCGGGCGTGGCCCGAGGCTATTTGAATCGGCCTGAGCTTACTGCAGAACGCTTTCTCGATTTTGGATTTTGGATTGCCGATTTTGGATTGTCAGACGACTCCAGCCAATCGAAAATCCAAAATCCAAAATCCAAAATGTACAAGACTGGCGACCTGGCCCGCTATCGCCCTGACGGGGTGTTGGAATTCCTCGGGCGGATCGATCACCAGGTCAAGATTCGGGGCTTTCGCATTGAACTCGGTGAGATCGAAGCTGTGCTGACCCGCCACCCCGCTGTGCGCGATTGTGTGGTGGCAGCCCAGGACGACACCTTTGGCGACAAGTGCCTGGTGGCGTATGTAGTGGCTCAGTCCGATGATGCTGGCACCGCTGATGACCCGGTTGTCTATCGCTCGGCCTTGATTACGTTTTTACGCCAGAGCTTACCCGATTACATGAACCCATCGGTCTTTGTAATCCTGAAGGCATTTCCGCTAACCCCCAATGGCAAGGTGGATCGCAAAGCCCTGCCCGCGCCAGACTGGACGCAAGCCCGGCGCAAGCAGGCCGTAGTGAGTCCGCAAACAACACTGGAAATGGTGCTGGCTACCATGTGGTCAGAGGTGTTAGCTTTGCCAGCCATTGGCCGTGATGACCACTTCTTTGAACTTGGCGGTCATTCACTACGGGCAACTCAGATTGTATCGCGAGTACGTAAAACGTTTCACATCCCGATTACCGTGCGTGATGTGTTTGCAGCGCCCACGGTGGCAACCCTGGCGCAGCATCTCGTAGCGCGGGAACCACAACCAGGGCGCACCGAGATGATTGCCCGCACCCTCCAGCGCGTCTGGGCCATGTCGCCAGCAGAACGGCAGCAGGCCTTGCAGCAGAAAAAGGTGACATAAGGAAAGGTGTGTAGATAACGTATGACTGACACCACCAGCACCGGGTTTTCGGCAGAAGAACTGGAACTATTCGGCTATTTGTTGGAAGACGAGGGTCTTGACACCAGTGTGCAGCGGATGATTCAGCCCCGCGCCCCCGATGCGGAGGTACCGCTCACTTTTGCCCAGGAACGGCTCTGGTTTCTCGATCAGTGGGATCCCGGCAATCCTGCCTCGAATATTCCCTTTGCGGTGCGCCTGACGGGGCGTTTATCGGTGGTTGCCCTGGAGCGCAGCCTGAATGAAATTGTGCGGCGGCACGAGGCACTCCGTACCACCTTTCCCGCCGAAGACGGCCAGCCGCAGCATCAGGTTATCGCGCCCGTGCTCACCATTCCGCTCACCCAGGTTGACCTACGCCATGTGCCCGCCGACGAACAGGAAGCGGAAGTGCGCCGCCTGATGCTGCTGAACGCCCAGCATCGTTTCAACCTGGCGCTGGGGCCGTTGCTGCGGGCCGATCTGCTTTGTCTGGCCGAGCAGTCCCATGTCTTTTTGCTCAACATTCATCACATCGTGTTTGATGCATGGTCGGTAGGGCTGTTTTTAGGTGAACTGACTATCCTTTACAACGCCTTTTCGCAGAACCTGCCCTCGCCCCTGCCCCCACTGGCAGTGCAATACCCCGATTTCGCCATCTGGCAGCGCAACTGGCTCCAGGGCGAGGTGCTAGAGCAGCAACTGGCCTACTGGAAAGAGCAACTCAGCGGCAGCCTGCCGGTGCTGGAACTACCCGGCGACCGCCCTCGCCCGCCGATGCTGACCTACGAGGGCGCGGTGTGTTACCACCAGTTTCCCCCGGAACTCTCGGTGAAGCTGGCCGCGTTGAGCCAGAACGAGGGCGTGACGCCTTTTATGACCCTGTTTGCCGCCTTTCAGGTCTTGCTCTACCGCTACACCAATGCAGACGACATCATCACCGGTTCGATGATCGCCAACCGCGATTTTGTGGATATTGAAAACCTGCTAGGCTTTTTTGCCAATACCCTGCTGCTACGCACCAGCATGGCGGGCAACCCCAGCTTTCGGGCCTTTTTGCAGCGGGTGCGCGAGGGGGCACTGGAAGCCTTTGCCCACCAGAATGTGCCCTTTGAGCAGCTGATTGAAGCCCTCAAACCACCCCGCGACACCAGCCACACGCCGCTGTTTCAGACGATGTTTATTCTGCAAAATGCGCCGGTGCCAAGCGTTTCCCAGAACGATTTGCGGGTTGAGTTTCTGCGGGTGGATAACGGTACCTCAAAATATGATTTTACCCTTTCGCTCACCGAAATGCCTGATGGCATGCGGGCGGCAGCTGAATACCGCACCGACCTGTTTAATGCCGAAACGATTGCTCGCCTGCTGCGCCACTACCAGGTGCTATTGGAACGGATTGTGACCGATGCCGACTGTGGCATCAACCACCTGCCGCTACTTACCGAGGCGGAGCGCCAGCAACTGCACGCCTGGAATGGAACCGCCGCGCCCTACCCCCGCGACGCCGGGCTGCACACGCTGGTGGCGGCGCAGGCGGCCCGTGTCCCCACTGCCGTCGCCTTGATTGACGGGTTGGAGCAGGTGCGTTACGCCGAATTCGAACAGCGGGCGAATCAGCTTGCCCACTACCTCCATGGGCAGGGCGGTGGGGTGGGCAACCTGGTTGGCGTGTGTATGGCCCGCTCGGCGACATTGGTGACAACCCTGCTGGGCATTCTGAAGGCCGGGGCTGCCTACCTGCCGCTTGACCCGCGCTACCCACCAGAGCGCCTGGCGCTGATGCTGGACGATGCTGGCCCGATTCTGGTGTTGATTGATGAGATCGGCGCGACTCGCCTGCCCGCCCCGGCCAGTGGCGACCCGCTGCGCATCAACGTGGGGGCTGAAACCGCCGCCATCGCAGCCCAACCCACCGACGCACCGTCTGTACACGTCGGCGGAGGCGACCTGGCCTATGTGATCTACACCTCTGGCTCCACGGGCCGCCCCAAAGGCGTGCGGGCCACCCATCGCGGGGCCGTTAACCGCAGTGCCTGGATGGAGCAGGCCTTTCCATTTCACGCCGACGAGGTGTGTGCCCAGAAAACGGCCTTGAGTTTTGTTGACTCAGTCTGGGAAATCTTCGGCCCGCTGATGGCAGGCTGCCCGCTGGTGATGTTGCCCGACGAGGTGGTGCTTGACCTGGAACGGCTGCTGGGCGTGCTGGCCGAACGGCGCGTGAGTCGGCTGGTGCTGGTGCCATCGCTGCTGCGGGCCATCTTGCAGCTAGGCGGCGACCTGGCGGCGCGGTTGCCCGCCCTGAAGCTCTGGATCAGCAGCGGCGAGGCGCTAAGCACCGAACTGGCAGCCCAGTTCCACAGCCGCCTGCCGGGGCGCACTCTACTCAACCTCTATGGATCGTCGGAAGTGGCCGCCGACGCCACCTGGCATGTGGTCACGCCAGACTCGCTGAACCAGCCCATTCCGTTGGGGCGACCGATCCACAACATGCAGGTTTTTGTGCTGGACAACCACATGCAGCCCGTGCCCATCGGCGTGCCCGGCGAAATCTACATTGGCGGCGACGGCCTGGCTCAGGGCTACCACCAGCGCCCCGATCTGACTGCCGAACGCTTCCTCAATTTTGGATTTGCGATTGCCGATTTTGGATTAGATGCAGATCAATCCAAAATCCAAAATCTAAAATCTAAAATCTACAAGACCGGCGACCTTGGCCGCTACCGGCCCGATGGGGCGCTTGAGTTTCTTGGGCGCAGCGACCAACAGGTCAAGCTGCGCGGTTTCCGTATCGAGCTAGGCGAAATTGAAACGCTGCTGGCACAGCACCCCGCCGTTCGCGCCGCCGTGGTGGTGCTGCGCGAAGACGCCACCGGCGACCCCCAGCTGGTGGCGTATGTGGTCTTGCAAGAACTGAGAACCCAGAACCCAGAACCGTCGCACACGGCTCAAGAAGGTTCTGGGTTCTCGGTTCTGGGTTCTTTCCTCCGTGAACGCCTGCCCGACTACATGGTGCCGTCGGCCTTTGTGCTGCTTGAACAGTTCCCGCTCACGCCAAGCGGCAAGATTGACCGCAAAGCCTTGCCCGCACCCGACCACACCCGTTCCGCACGGGCACTGGTGCCGCCGCGCACTCCGGTGGAAAAGGTGCTGGTGGGCATGTGGAGCCAGGTGCTGGGCCGCGAACAGATCGGTGTAGAGGACAACTTCTTTGAGATCGGTGGTCACTCCTTAAAAGCAACCCAATTGCTCAACCGGGTGCGCGAAACCTTCCATGTGAACCTGCCCCTGCGCAGCCTGTTTCAGGCCACCACCGTCGCCACGCTGGGCGCACTGGTTATCGCCCACGAAGGCCAGCCGGGCCAATCAGAGAAGATCGCCCAGATGTGGCTACGCCTTCAACGTATCTCGCCCGAAGAACGCCAGCGCCTGCTGGAACAGAAACGCAAGGAGCGATCGGTAGGATAGAACCGGGGGCCGACCCAGGGGTGGGCCGAACCCTGTTGAACAGAACGAGGGAAACACATGCACGATACCACCGACGCTGTGCAGGGAGGCTTTTCGGCTGAAGAGCTTGAACTCCTGGCCTATATGCTTGAAGATGAAGGGGCTGTGATTGAAGAACAGCAACTCATCCGGCCCCGTGCGCCCGATGCCGCGCTGCCGCTCTCCTTTGCCCAGGAACGGCTCTGGTTTCTTGATCAGTGGGATCCCGGCAACCCGGCCTACAATGTGCCCTTCGCCGTGCGGCTCACCGGCCAGCTGTCGGTTGCGGCGCTCGAACAGAGCCTCAACGAGATTGTGCGGCGGCACGAAGCGCTGCGCACCACCTTCCCCGCCGTAGAAGGCCAGCCCCACCAACTCGTCGCTCCCACGCTCGCCATTCCACTCACCCAGATGGATCGGAGCGAGCTGCCGCTGAGCGCACACGAGGCCGAAATTCAGCGGCTCATGATGGATAATGCTAAGCACCGTTTTGATCTTGCCCGTGGCCCGCTTATTCGGGCCGACCTGGTGCGCCTGGCTGAACAGGTGCATGTCTTTCTGCTCACCATCCATCACATTGTCTTTGATGGCTGGTCAGTCGGCTTGTTCTTGCGCGAGTTGACCATGCTCTATGACGCCTTCACCAAAAACGAACCTTCGCCCCTGCCCGAACTGGTAGTGCAATACCCCGACTTTGCGATCTGGCAGCGCGAGTGGCTCAAGGGCGAGGTCTTGGCCCAGCAGTTCGCCTACTGGCAACAGCAACTAGGTGGCACGCTGCCGGTGCTGGAACTGCCCGGCGACTATCCACGCCCCAACACGCTCACCTACCAGGGCACACTCTACTACTACCAGCTACCGCCAGACCTCTCGGCAAAGCTGGCCGCCTTTAGCCAGAACGAGGGCGTAACCCTGTTTATGACCCTGTTTGCCGCCTTTCAGGTCTGGCTCTACCGCTACAGCGGCGCAGAAGATATCGTCACCGGTTCACTCATCGCCAACCGCGATTTTGTGGATATTGAAGCCTTAATGGGCTTTTTTGTAAACACGCTACTCTTGCGCACCGACCTGTCGGGCAACCCCACCTTCCGCACGTTCTTGCAGCGGGTGCGCGAGGTGACGCTGGAAGCCTACGCCCACCAGAATGTGCCCTTTGAGCAACTGGTGGAGGAGTTGCGCCCGGTGCGCGACACCAGCCACACGCCGCTGTTTCAGGTGATGTTTATTTTGCAGAATGCGCCCGTGCCGCCCCGCGCCAAATACGATTTGGAAGTTGAGTTTCTTCGGGTTGACAATGGCACCTCCAAGTTCGATCTTTCCCTGTCGCTCACCGAAACACCCAGGGGCTTGCTGGCCGTAACGGAATACCGTACCGATCTGTTTGAAGCCGCGACGATTGAGCGCATGATGGGCCACTATCAGATGCTACTGGAAGGCATCGTCGCTAATGCCAATTGTCATATTGCCGACCTGCCACTGCTGACCGACGCGGAACGCCAACAGATCACCACATGGAACGCTATAGCGCGGCCCTTCTCCGAGCAGGCCCGTATCCACGAACTGTTTGAAGCCCAGGTTGCCCGAACCCCCAACGCCCCGGCGTTGGAATGGACAGGCCAGCAACTCAGCTACCACCAGCTCAACGAGCGGGCCAACCAGCTGGCCCACCACCTGAACACGCTGGGGGTGCAGCCGGAGGAGCTTGTCGGCATCTGCATGGAACGCTCGTTTGACCTGATTGTTGCCATGCTTGGCGTGCTAAAGGCCGGGGCTGCTTATGTGCCGCTCGATCCAACCTATCCGGTTGAACGGCTCCAGTTTATGAGCAACGATGCCGCAATTCGGGTGGTGCTCACCCACGACAACAATGGAGCCGTGAAGCCCTGGTTTAGCGGACTCATTGTTGATTTGCACGCCGACTGGCCGCTGATTAGCCAGCAACCCGGCGCAAATGCAGCGGTCGCGGGCGACTCGCGCAGCCTGGCCTATGTCATCTACACCTCTGGTTCGCTGGGGGTGCCCAAGGGCGTGCTGATTGAACATCGCTCGCTGGTGCATTACACCGAAGCCGCCCGCGAGTCCTACCACATCAGCGCCGCCGACCGCGTGCTGCAATTTGCCTCGGTTAACTTTGATGCCAGCGTGGAGGAGATTTACCCCACGCTTACCAGCGGGGCCACCCTGGTGCTGCGCAACGACGATATGATGGCTACCATCGCCAGCTTTCTGGACACATGCCGCACCTGGAACATCAGCCTGCTCAGCCTGCCCACGGCCTACTGGCACGAACTGGTGGCCCGCAGTGCCGAAGAAGGCCTCACGCTTCCCCCATCGCTGCGCCTGCTGATTATCGGCGGCGAACGGGCCTTGCCCGAGCGGGTAGCAACCTGGCAGGAGCATGTGGGCGAGCGAGTCCAGCTGATTAACACCTATGGCCCAACCGAGGCGACCGTGGTAGCCACCATGTACCCCGTGCCGCCAGCTGTTGAGGCAGCCCGCATGCGCGAAGTGCCAATCGGGCGGCCATTAGCCAACCTCGGAGCTTTTGTGCTGGATGCCCAGCTGCAACCTGTGCCCATCGGCGTGCCCGGCGAACTCTGCCTGAGCGGGGCGGGCCTGGCCCGTGGCTACTTGAACCGGCCAGAACTGACCGCCGAACGCTTCCTCGATGTTGGATTGGCGATGTTGGATGTTGGATTGTCGGACAGTGCAGATCAATCTAAAATCCAAAATCCAAAATCTAAAATGTACAAAACTGGCGACCTGGTGCGCTGGCGCAACGACGGGCAGCTAGAGTTTCTGGGACGAGTGGATCACCAGGTTAAAATTCGCGGCTTTCGGGTGGAATTGGGCGAAATCGAGGCCGTGCTACGTGAGCATGCGGCCCTGGCCGACGCGGTGGTGACAGCCCGCGATGAAGGCCCCGGCGACAAACGCCTGGTGGCCTACACGGTTGCGCGGCCCGGCCAGCAGCCCACCACTCAGGAGTTGCGCTCCTTTCTCCGTACCCGCCTGCCAGATTACATGGTGCCGAGCGCCTTTGTCGCCCTGGAGCGGCTGCCGCTGACCCGCAGCGGCAAGATTGACCTGCGGGCGCTCCCAGCCCCAGGGAGCCAGTCCACCGAACTGGCCCGGCAGTATGTTGCACCGCGCACGCCCACCGAAGAGCAGGTTTCGGCGTTGTGGATGCATGTGCTGAAACTCAAACAGGTTGGCATCCACGACAATTTCTTTGAACTGGGCGGCCACTCCTTGCTGGCAACCCAGATTCTGGCCCGTATCCGCACCACCTTTCAGGTAGACCTGCCCTTGCGCCACCTGTTTGGCGCACCTACCGTGGCGGGCATTGCCGAGATGATTGACACGATGGTATGGGCCAGCCAGCCCGTGGCGCTGGTGGCCAATGGGGCAAACGAGGAGCTGGAAGAGGGAGAGTTATGACCACGATTGAGTTACTGGCGCAACTCCGGGAGCGTGGGGTCAAACTGTGGGTCGAAGGCGAGCGCCTGCGTTTTCAGGCCCCCAAGGGTGCCTTGAGCGCTGAGCTACGTGACGCTCTGGTGGAGCAGAAGGCTGCTGTAATCGCCTTTTTGTATGAAGCGGCTGCCGCAACCCAGGCGGCCCCAGCCCCGATTGCGCCCGTGCTTATTGGTGATCAGCTGCCACTGTCGTTTGCCCAGCAGCGCCTCTGGTTTCTTGATCAGCTGGCTCCAAACCAGTCCACCTACAATATTCCGGTTGCAGTGCAACTCAGCGGGCGGCTTGACCGTGTCGCCCTGGAGCGAAGCTTCCGGGTTGTAGCCCAGCGCCACACCGTGTTGCGTGCCACCTTTGCCACCGTGGACGAGCAACCAATCCAGGTCATTGCCCCCAGCGCCACATGGCCCTTTACGTTGCCGCTCACCGACCTGCGCCCGCTGGCCCCGGCTGCCCGTGCTACCGCATTGCAGCAGGCGATCAAAGCTGAAGGCAGCCAGCCGTTTGAGCTGGCGGCGGGGCCGCTGCTACGGGCCAGGCTAGTGCAACACGCCGACGAAGAGTATACGCTCCTGGTTACCATGCACCATATGGTTTCCGATGGCTGGTCGGTGGGCATCCTCATTCGTGAATTGGGCCTGCTCTACAGCGCCTTTGTGCGCGGCGCTGAGTCGCCCCTACCAGAGTTGCCGCTTCAATACGCCGATTTTGCCCTCTGGCAGCGGAACTGGCTGCAAGGGCCGCAGCTGGAACGGCAGCTGACCTACTGGAACGGCCAGCTTGGCAGCGCACACCGCCGTGGAGCGGCCCCCATGCTGGAATTGCCCACCGACCGGCCCCGCCCGCCCGAACAAACCTTTGCCGGTGCCCGTGTGCCCATTGTGCTGCCGCCACCACTCACTGCTGCCCTGCGCCAGTTGAGCGCCGGCGAAGGTGTGAGTCTATTTATGACCCTGCTAGCGGCGCTGAATGTGCTGCTGGCCCGCTACAGCGGCCAGGACGATATTTGTGTGGGCACGCCGATAGCAGGACGCACCCGCGCCGAGCTAGAAAGTTTGATTGGTTTCTTTGTCAACACCCTGGTGCTGCGCACTGACCTTTCTGGCCAGCCCGGCTTTGTGGAGCTGGTGAACCGGGTGCGCGACGTGGCACTGGGGGCCTTTGCTCATCAGGAACTGCCCTTTGAACGGCTGGTGGAAATGCTGCACCTGCCCCGCGACATGAGCCGCAACCCGCTCTTTCAGGTGATGCTGACACTTAACAACACGCCCACGGCGGCGGTGCAGCTCCCTGAGCTGACCTTGAAGCCCCAAAACATTGATAGTGCCAGCGCCAAATTTGACTTTGAACTGGTGTTGTTCGAGGCGAGCGATCAGCTGGTTGGCTATGTTGAATACAACACCGATCTGTTTGAGGCCGCAACAATGGCCCGCACGGTGGGCCACTTCCAGACACTGCTGGAAGGGATTGTGGCCAACCCACAGCAGCCAGTTAGTCAACTGCCCATCCTCACACAGGCCGAGGTGCGCCAGTTTGAGCGTTGGAATGCGCCAACCTTGCCCTATGCCCGCAGCGGCGGCTTCCACAACATGGTGGAACAGCAGGCTGCCCGCACGCCCCACCAGGTGGCCCTGGTGGATGGCACGCAGCGCTTGAGCTACCGCGAAGTGAACCAACGGGCGAATCAGCTGGCCCACCACCTGCGCAGCCACGGGGTCGGGCCAGAGGTGTGCGTCGGCATCTGCATGGAGCGCTCGGCGGCCATGGTCATCGGGCTGCTGGCCATTCTCAAAGCTGGTGGGGCCTACGTGCCGCTCGACCCGGCCTACCCGGTGGAACGGCAACAGTTTATGCTGACCGACGGTCGTGCGCAGTTGCTGATTACCGCACAGCGTGCCACCGCTGCGTTGCCCCTGGTTGAAACATTTGGGGGCCACATTATTGACATGAGCGCTGATGCCGGTCTGCTGGCGGAGTACCCAACAAGCGACCCGCCGTGCGTTACCAGCCCCGAGCATCTGGCCTACCTGATCTACACCTCTGGCTCCACCGGGCGGCCCAAAGGCGTGGCCATTACCCACCACAGCGTGCTGGCCTTTCTGGCCTGGGCACACACTGCCTATACCCCGGAACAATTTGCGGGCGTGCTGTTCAGCACCTCGATCTGTTTTGATCTCTCGATCTTTGAAATGTTTGGGCCGCTGAGCATGGGCGGCAGCGTCATTCTGGCGGAAAACGCCCTGGCCCTATCCGACCTGCCCGCCGCTGGCGAGGTCACGCTGGTGAATAGTGTGCCGTCGGCAGTGGCGGCCCTGTTGCGCAGCAGCGGCCTGCCGCCCTCGGTGCATACCGTCAATCTGGCAGGCGAGCCGTTGCCGTTGCCGCTGGTTCAACAGCTCTACGCCACGGGCAACGTGCAGGCGGTCTACAACCTCTACGGCCCCAGCGAAGACACCACCTACTCCACCGTGGCGCTTATTCCGCCCGACGCAACCAGTGTACCGATTGGCGTGCCACTGCCCAATACCCAGGCCTATGTGCTGGACAAACACATGCAGCGGGTGCCCATCGGCGTGCCCGGCGAACTCTACCTGGGCGGCGATGGGCTGGCGCGGGGCTACTTCAACCGGCCCGAGTTGACGGCGGAACGCTTTATCGTGACCGGAGACCGACGACCGCAGACCGGAGCCGAACCATCTGGGCGAGATATGCTGGCCCCGGTCATCGGTCTCCCGTCTCCCGTCTATAAAACCGGCGACCTGGTACGCTACCGGCCCGATGGCCAGCTTGAGTACCTGGGGCGGCTCGATCACCAGGTAAAAGTACGGGGCTTTCGCATTGAGCTGGGCGAAATCGAAGCGACCTTGCTGCACCACCCTGCCGTGCGCGACGCGGTGGTGGTGGCCCGCGAAGACCAGCCCGGCGACAAACGGCTGGTGGCGTATGTTGTTTTGCAAGAACCAAGAACCAAGAACCAAGAACCAGCTTCGGTTCAGGATGGTTCTTGGTTCTCGGTTCTCGGTTCTTTCCTCCGCGAAAAATTGCCCGACTACATGGTGCCGTCGGCCTTTGTGCTGCTGGCCGAGCTACCGCTTAGCCCCAACGGCAAGGTAGACCGTAAGGCGCTGCCTGCCCCCGACGCGACTCATCCTGAGCTAGCGCGAACCTACGTAGCCCCGCGCACAGCCACCGAAACCGTGCTGGCTAACCTCTGGGGCAGCGTGCTGGGGCGCGACCAGGTGGGCATTCACGACAGCTTCTTCGACCTGGGCGGCCATTCGCTGCTGGCCACCCAGGTGATTTCGCGGGTGCGCAAAGAGCTGCATGTACACCTGCCGCTGCGCGACATGTTCGCTGCGCCAACGGTGGCAGGCATGGCCACCCAGATCGAGGGGCTGCAACGGCAGGCCGCCGACAAAGCCCCCGACGTGGCTCCGCCGCTGCACGCGGCAGCGACGCGGGAGGGGCCACAGCCACTCTCGTTCAGCCAGGAACGGCTCTGGTTCCTCGACCAGTTGGAGCCGGGCAGCCCGCTCTACAGCATGCCAGCGGCCCTGCGCATCACCGGCAAACTCGATGTAGCGGCCTTTGAGCGCAGCCTGAACACGATTGTGGAGCGACACGAGGCGCTGCGTACCAGTTTCACCCTCCACCAGGGGCGGCCCGCCCAGGTGATCGCACCCGCTGCCCCGGTGCGGCTGCCCTGCATTGATTTGCGACATCTCCCTGCTGAGGAACGCGAAGCCGAAGCGCATGCCCTCGCTAGTGCAGAGGCTCGTGCGCCGTTCGACCTGGCCCGTGGCCCGCTGCTGCGGGTGAAACTGCTCCAACTGGAGGACACCGCTTCCATCATTCTCTTCACCATGCACCATATTGTGTCCGATGGCTGGTCAATCGGCGTGGTTTTGAATGAATTGGGGCGTTTGTATAGCGCCTTTGTGCGCGGCGAGGCCTCGCCGCTGCCGGAATTGCCGATTCAGTATGCCGACTTTGCCGTCTGGCAGCGCAACTGGCTGCAGGGCGCGGTGCTGGAACGGCAGCTGAACTACTGGAAGCGGCAGCTTGGCAGCGAAAGCCCCCGTGGGTTGGTGCCGATCCTTAATCTACCGACCGACCGCCCCCGGCCCCCCATGCAGACCTTTAACGGCACGCTGATCGCCTTTACGCTGCCGCAGAAGCTAACCGATGGGGTGATGGCGCTGAGCCAGCGTGAGCAGGTGACTCCTTTTATGACCTTGCTGGCGGCGTTTCAGGTGTTGCTGGCCCGTTACAGTGGGCAGGATGATATTGCCGTTGGCACGCCCATCGCCAACCGCAACCGCAGCGAAGTTGAGCCGCTGATCGGCTGTTTTATCAACACGCTGGTGCTGCGGGGCGATCTGTCGGGCAACCCTAGCTTCCGCGAGCTGGTGCAGCGGCTGCGCCATGTGACGCTGGGGGCCTACGACCATCAAGACCTGCCGTTTGAGCTGCTGGTAGACGCCATCCAGTCCACGCGCCAGATGAGCCACAACCCACTGTTTCAGGTGATGTTTGTGATGCAGAACACGCCGCTGCAAGCGGTGGAGCTGCCTGAGGCCCAGCTTAAGCTGGTTGACCAGGAAACCGACACCGCCAAAACCGACCTGACCCTGACGATTACCCCGCTTGGTAAACAGCTCACTGGCACGATTGACTTTAACACCGATCTGTTTGATCGGGCGACGGTTGAGCGCATGTTGCAGCACTTTTTGCTGCTGCTGGAAGGCGCGGTGGCCAGCCCCACCACGGCCATTGCCCAGCTGCCGCTGCTCACGCCCGCCGAACAGCAGCTGCTGACGGCGTGGAACGACACGGCACAGCCCAACCCCGCGCCCCAATCCGTTGCCCATGCCTTTACCCGCCAGGCCGCCCGCACCCCCACGGCGACTGCCGCCAGCGGGCGCTGGGTGGCCCAGGCGGCTGGGTCTGCGCCGCTGGACACGCTCTCGTTTGCCGCCTTAAACCAACGTTCCAACCAGTTGGCCCACCACCTGCGCGGGCTGGGTATCGGGCCAAACACGCGGGTGGGCATCAGCCTGCCCCGTTCGCTCGACCTCGTTGTGGGCTTGCTAGGCATTCTGAAGGCCGGTGGGGCCTATGTGCCGCTCGACCCGGCCTACCCCCAGGAGCGCCTGGCGCTGATGCTGCAAGACTCCGGCGCAGCGCTCCTGCTCACCAGCCAGGCGCTGAGCAGCCGCTTCGCCAGCAGCGCCAGCCAGGTGTTTTGCCTGGATAGTGATTGGCCTGCTATTGCCCAGACCCCCGCCAGCGACCTGCCCGAGGTGGACAGCCTTGACCAGCTGATGTATGTCATCTTCACCTCCGGCTCAACCGGACGGCCCAAAGCTGCCGGGGTCACCCACCGGGGCTTCGCCAACCTGATGCACTGGTTTATCAGCGAGTTCAACATCAACGCCGACGACCATGTGCTGCTGGTCTCCTCGGTCAGTTTCGACCTGACCCAGAAAAACATCTACGCCCCGCTAATGACGGGCGGCCAGCTCTGTTTGCCTGCCGAGGAACACTATGATCCGCTAGGCCTGTTGCACACTATCCAGCGTGAGCAGATTACGCTGATTAACTGCACACCGAGTGCGTTTTACCCGATTGCCGAGGCATCGGTGGAGCGCAAGCAGCCCATGCCGCTGCGCTGTGTGTTTCTGGGCGGCGAGCCGATTGGCCTGGCCCGCCTGCGGCGCTGGCGCGAGCTTGCCGGTGACGCAACCGCCCTGGTGAACACCTACGGCCCAACCGAATGCACCGACATTGTGGCGGCCTACCGGGTGCCACTAGATTTCCCGACCAGCGCGAACCCGCCGATTGGTGGCCCCATTCCCAACACCCAGATGCACATCCTCGACGCTGGCATGCAGCCGGTGCCGGTGGGCGTGCCGGGCGAGTTGTGGATTGGCGGCGCGGGCGTGGGCGTGGGCTACCTCAACGACGCGGCACTCACTGCCGAACGCTTCCTCGATTTTGGATTTGCAATTTTGGATTTTGGAGGAGATGCAGACCAATCTAAAATCCAAAATCCAAAATCCAAAATCTATAAGACGGGCGACCTGGCCCGCTGGCGGCCCGACGGCACGGTGGATTACCTGGGGCGAATTGATCACCAGGTGAAGCTGCGGGGCTTCCGCATTGAGCTGGGCGAAATCGAGGCCACACTGACCGACCACCCCGCCGTGCGCGAAGCCGCCGCCGTGGTGCGCGAAGACTCACCGGGCGAGCAGCGACTGGTGGCCTACGTTGTTTTGCAAAACACAGAGCCGCAGAGCCGCAGGGCCGCAGAGGATGGTAGAAGTACTTCCTCTACTGATGACATCCAATCTCTAATCTCCAATCTCCAATCGCGTCTGCGCGAGCGCCTGCCCGACTACATGGTGCCCACGGCGATTGTGGAACTGGAGGTTCTGCCGCTGTCGCCCAACGGCAAGCTGGATCGGCGGGCACTGCCCCGGCCTGAGCAGAGCAACGCCACCGCCAGCCGTCCGTTTGTTGCGCCCCGCAACGAGGTCGAGCAGCTGCTAGCCGACATGTGGGCGGCCCATTTCCGGCTTGAGCAGGTCAGCATCCACGACAGCTTTTTCCAGCTGGGTGGCAACTCCATTCAAGGCGCGGTGTTTATCAACGGCCTGCAAGAGCAACTGGGCGAGTATGTCTCGGTGGTGGCCCTGTTTGAAGCGCCCACCATCGCCGAACTGGCGAGCTACCTGAGCAAGCGCCACGGGGCCGGGCTGGCCCGCCTTGGCCTGCAGGGAGCTGACGGCACAGACTCAGCGCCGGGCAGCCAGGGGGCACTGGGCCAGATTCAAGCCCTGCCCCGCGAACCAGGCCAGCCCTTGCCGCTCTCGTTTGCGCAACAACGGCTCTGGTTCCTCGACCAACTGGAGCCGGGCAGCCCGCTCTACAACATCCCCACCGGGGTGCGCATGCATGGCACGCTCGACCTGGCGGCCCTCCAGCAGAGTGTCAACGCCCTGGTGGCCCGGCACGAGTCGCTGCGCACCAGCTTTGCTAGCGTGGACGGCCAGCCGGTGCAGCTGATTGCTCCTGCTACTGTGCTGCCCTTACGCATTGTTGACTTGTGCGACGTGCCAGCCCCTCGCCGTGATGCTGCGGCCCGTGAGCTAGCAGTGGCTGAGGCCCAGCAGCCCTTTGACCTGGAACGCGGGCCGCTGGTGCGGGCGACTCTGGCTATCCTGGACGAGGATGAATACCTGCTGCTCTTTACGCTGCACCATATCATCTCCGATGGCTGGTCAATGGGCGTGCTCATTCGCGAGTTGGCCGCCTTTTACATGGCGCACGTCCAGCGGCGGCCTGCGCGCCTGCCGGAACTGACCATTCAATATGCCGATTTTGCCGTCTGGCAGCGGGCGTGGTTTCAGGGCCAGCTGTTGCAGCAGCAGCTCGACTACTGGAAAACCCAGCTGGCCGCTGCCCCTGCCGCCCTTGAACTGCCCACCGACCGACCCCGCCCACCGGTGCAGACCTTCCGGGGTGCTGCCACGGCCTTCACGCTCGCGCCAGAGTTGAGCCAGGGCCTGCAAACGCTGAGCCAGCGCGAAGGGGCGACCCTGTTTATGATGCTGTTGGCGGCGTTTCAGGTGCTGCTGTTCCGCTACAGCGGGCAAGAGGATATTCTAGTTGGTTCACCCATCGCCA
Source organism: Chloroflexaceae bacterium (assembly GCA_025454695.1). Lineage (GTDB taxonomy): Bacteria > Chloroflexota > Chloroflexia > Chloroflexales > Chloroflexaceae > JALONX01. The sequence continues at coordinate 6,063 of JALONX010000002.1, read as the reverse complement.
ACCGCACCCGCCGCGAGATCGAGGGCTTGATCGGCTTTTTCGTCAACACCCTGGTGCTACGCGGCGATCTGTCGGGCAACCCCAGTTTTAGCGAGCTGCTAAGCCGGGTGCGCCAGGCGGCGCTGGGGGCTTTCGCCAATCAGGATCTGCCCTTTGAATACCTGGTGGAGGCGATTCAGCCGGAACGAGACTTAAGCCGTAGCCCACTGTTTCAGGTGATGCTGGTGCTGCAAAACGCGCCGAGCGAAGCCCTGGAACTCTCCGGCCTCACCCTGCGTCCGTTGGATGAGTCGAGCGGTACGGCCAAGTTCGATCTGCTGCTCTCGTTTGTGGAAACAGCCAACGGCCTGCTGGGCGAGATTGAATACAACACCGACCTGTTCGATGCCAGCACCATCGCCCGCATGGTCAGCCATTTCCAGACGCTGCTGGAAGGGATCGTAGCCGAGCCAACCCAGACCATCGCCAGCCTGCCTTTGCTGAGTGAGGCTGAGCGCCGCCAGCAGTTGCAGGAATGGAACGCCACCGCCGCCAGCTACCCGCCGCTCGCTGCCCACCAGCTGGTTGAACGGCAGACCGCGCTCACACCGGACGCCGTTGCCGTGGTGTGCGGCGCGGCCCAGCTGAGCTACGCTGAGCTGAACGGACGGGCCAACCAGCTGGCCCACCACCTGCACACACTGGGGGTTGGCCCCGATGTGCCGGTGGGCATCTGCATGGAGCGCTCGCTTGAGCTGGCCATCGGCATTCTGGCCATTCTGAAGGCGGGCGGAGCCTACGTGCCGCTTGACCCGAACTACCCTGCTGAGCGCCTGCGGGCCATGCTGGAAAATGCCCAGTCGCCGGTAGTGCTAACCCGTGAGACCGGGGACGGGGTACGGGAGACCGAGGCCACACCGTCTACGCTTGACGTGCTGGCTTCCGCCTCTGGTTCATGGTCGCCGGTCTCGCTGAGCGATTGGAGGCCATTTGCCACCTATCCTGACAGCAACCCCGACGTGGCGGTGCAACTGGACAATCTGGCCTATGTGATCTACACCTCTGGCTCGACGGGCGTGCCCAAGGGCGTGGCCATGCCCCACCGACCGCTGGTGAACCTGCTGGCCTGGCAAGCGCAGGTCATTCCGGGGGCAGCCCGCACCTTGCAGTTCTCGTCGCCCAGCTTCGATGTCTCGTTTCAGGAGCTGTTTAGCACATGGGCCAGCGGCGGCACCCTGGTGCTGCCCAGCGAGTCGCTGCGGCGCGACCCGGAGGCGCTGCTGGGCTTTCTCGACGAGCAGCGCATTGAGCGCCTGTTTATGCCCTTTGTGGCGCTGCAACAGCTGGCCGAGGCGATTGCCGTCGCCGGGCAGCCACCGGCCTACCTGCGCGACGTGATCACGGCAGGCGAGCAGCTGCAAACGACACCAGCCCTGGTGCAGTGGTTCGCTGCCAGCCCTCACCCTCAGCTGCACAACCACTACGGCCCATCGGAGACTCACGTCGTTACCGCCCACACCCTGAATGCCGACCCGACGACATGGCCCGCGCTGCCGCCGATTGGCAGGCCCATTGCCAACACCCAGGCCTTCCTGCTCGACACACACATGCAGCCGGTGCCAATCGGCGTCGCCGCTGATCTCTATTTTGCGGGCGACAGCCTGGCCCGTGGCTACCTGCACCGGCCCGATCTGACCGCCGAGCGGTTTCTTACGACCGGAGACCAGGGACGGGAGACCGGAGCCAGCAGATTGGGCCTCGATGGTGCGGCCCCCGTCTCCGGTCTCCCGTCCTCGGTCGTCTATAAAACCGGTGACCTGGCCCGCTACCGCTCTGATGGCACGATTGAGTTTCTGGGCCGGGCCGACAACCAGGTAAAAATTCGGGGCTATCGCATCGAGTTGGGTGAAGTGGAGGCCGTGCTGGCCCGCCATGCCGCCGTGCGCGAGTGCGTGGTAGTGGCCCGCGACGACGGACGGGGGGCGAAGCGGCTGATAGCCTACGTCATCTTGCAAGAACCGAGAACCGAGAACCAAGAACCACTAGTGGCCAATACTGACGGTTCTTGGTTCTTGGTTCTTGGTTCCTTCCTTAAGGAAAAACTGCCCGACTACATGCTGCCCAGCGCCTTTGTGCTGCTGGAACGCTGGCCGCTCACGCCGAGCGGCAAGATTGACCGCCGGGCCCTGCCTGCGCCGGATGAAACCCGCAGTGCGGTTCACGATGGTTTTGTTGCGCCCCGCGACATGCTGGAGTTGCGCCTGGCCCGCATCTGGGAGGAGCTACTGGGGGTGCAGCCGGTGGGTGTAGGCGATAGCTTTTTTGCCCTTGGTGGGCACTCGCTGCTGGTGGTGCGGCTGATGGCCCAGATTCAGCAGCAGCTTGGCCAGAAAATCCCCCTGGCGACGCTCTTTCAGGAGCCGACGATTGCTCATCTGGCCCGCACCATGCGCCATGCGGGCACGGCACTGCATCACACCCCGCTGGTGGCGCTTCAGCCCGTAGGCACCAGGCCGCCCTTCTTCTGCGTTCACCCCGGCGCGGGCAGCGTGCTGAGCTATCTCGACCTGGCGCGGCTCCTCGGGCCAGAGCAGCCCTTCTACGGCCTACAGGCCCTGGGGCTAGATGGGCAGCATGCACCGCACACGCACGTCGAGGAGATGGCCGAGGTCTACCTGGCGGCAATTCAGCACCAGCAGCCCCACGGGCCATACATGCTGGGCGGCTGGTCGTTTGGGGGCCTGGTGGCCTATGAAATGGCCCGCCGTTTGACGGCACAGGGCGAGGAGGTGGCCCTGCTGGCCCTCTTCGATAGCTGGGCACCCGAGCCGGAACCGCCGCCGAGTGTAAGCGACACCACCCTGCTGGCCTGGTTCGCCCGCGACCTGAGTCGCACCTTTGGCAGCGACCTGGGCATTACGGTGGAGATGCTGGAGCAGATCGCGCCCGAGCAGCAACTGAGCTATGTGCTGGGGCAGGCGCGGGCAGCCCAACTACTGCCCCCCGACCTGGGCGAACACGAGATCGGTCAGTACCTGGCCGTCTTTGTGGCAAATTTGCGAGCCATGCAGGCCTACCGTCCCCATCGCTACGAGGGCCGAGTCACACTGTTCCGCGCTGGCGACCGCCCACTGGACGAGAGCGGCCCAACCCTGGGCTGGGAAGGACTCGCTGCCGAGGGCGTGGAGCTGCATGTGCTGCCAGGCGACCACTATAGCATGGTGCGCCCGCCCCTCGTGCAAACACTGGCCGAGCAGTTGGGCGCGTGCCTTGCCGAGGCCCAGGCGGTGGGCGAAACAAGCGCAGCGGATTAGCGAAGACAAGCTGAGGTGGGCGGCGAGACGCGCCCATACAGAAGGGGAAGGGCTATGGCACAGGAGGTAACGCTCGCGCAGCCGTCACCAGGGGCGCGGCTCTGGCGTAATCGGCACTTCAACACGCTCTGGTTTGGGCAAGCCATTTCGGTGCTTGGTGACGCTTTTGCCGCTATTGCCCTGCCGCTGCTGATTTTCGAGCTAACTAACTCCGTCTTTCAGATGGGGCTGGTCACTAGCGTATCGGGCATCAGCATGTTGATCAGCGGGCTATTTGCGGGTGTGCTTGTTGACCGGATGGATCGCCGCCGCCTGATGATCTGGTGCGACATTGGCCGCACCCTGGTGTATGGCAGCATCCCGCTGATGGCCTTTGTGGTTGGGCCACAGCTATGGCTGATTTTTGCCGTGGCGATTGGGGCCAGCGCCTTGAGCATGCTCTTTCAGGTGGCCTACAGCACCTCCATCCCCAACCTGGTTGACCATGACCAGCTGACGGATGCCAACAGCCGGTTGCAAATCACCTACGGGGTGGGGATGGCGATTGGCCCGATTCTTGGGGGACTGTTCTCCAACCGCTTTGGCCCATCAGCGGCCATTGGCGTGAATGCACTCTCGTTTCTGGTTTCAGCAGTCTGCCTGGTTCTCATCCGCTTTCGCCCACCCGGTGCTGATCAACCGGTGAAGAAGAGCGCCCTGAACTATGATGAGGTTGTGGCCGGGCTGCGTTTTGTGCTCACCGAGCCGGTGTTGCGCTCGGTAACGATTATGTTCTTTCTGTTTACCCTGGTTGCCTCGGGCGGCTATGACCTGTTTATCTACCACCTGAAACACAACCTGGGCCAGGACGACAGTGCCGTAGGCCTGGTGTTTGGCGTGGCGGCGCTCGGCGGCGTGCTGGGTGGCGTGCTGGCTCCGCTACTACGGCGGCGGCTCGGTTTTGGCATCTGCTTTATTGGTGGCATGTGCATTGAATGCGCCGCCATTGCACTGATCGGCCTGTCGCCAACGGTGCCGCTGATTGCCGGACTGGCCGCAGGCATGGTGTTTGCGAACACGGTCAAACTGATCAACTCCATGTCGTTGCGCCAGGAGATTACCCCCAATCACCTGCTGGGGCGGGTGACCTCGGCCTTCTGGATTATCATTCGCACCCCGGCCCCAATTGGCGCCGCAGTGACCACATGGGTTGGGGCACAGGTGGGGGCTGCCCCGGTGCTGGTGGGTATGGGGGTGCTGGGGCTGGCGATTGCGCTCTATGGTCTGCTCACGCCAGCTCGTTTAACGCAGTAGAGCGTCGCCACGTGTGCGCCAACACGTGCTGCCGCAGGTTGCCTCGTGAGCGTGACTGCCAGCATCACTTATCAGCAAAACACAAACTCCTTTCCCATACGGGGCTTGTGTGATAAATCACCCACGGCGCAGCTTCGCTCAACCACACTAGAGCCACGAACAGCCAGGCCGCCAGGGGCAACAGGGTACCATTGCGTAAGCACTACTGCTATCAGAACTAGCACGCCTGTACTATGAGCGAAACAGCATGTTACTCGCCCTCGGGCGGAGACTCAGCCGGTTGTACCAGACGCTGGAGCATCGTTTCCAGGCCGTTCATCAGCTGCTCAATCTCGGTCACCAACGCAGTGCGCGTTTGCGCATCCACACCTGTCACCATTGCAGATAGTCCAGCCGCTGGCGTACTGGTTCAGCGACACGGGCGGTGTTGATGAGCAACAACCATGTAGCCACGACTTGTAGGTGCAGGAGGTCTTGATCTTGCAGGCCGCCCACTGTCACCACGAGGAACCGTACCAGCCCCTTGCTCAGCTGCGTATGCCCACGAATGCGCCGCAATTGGGAAGAATACCATAGGTTCAATGCAGCACAAATGTCACGCGGCGAAAGGTAGATGGAACCATCGGGGCTGCGCACGGCCAGGCAGGGAAGGTCAAAGAACGTAACCGCAGTCTGCTCGACGGGCCGCACGGGTGTAGTTTCGGCATTCACAGCCACATTCGAGAACCATACAAAACAACACTATACAGCGGCAATAGTCAGAGACCGACTAATTGTCGCCAAGCACGTTAATAATTTATTTGCTCGCATAAAAAGCTAATGCTGGTTTAGTACCTTATCCAGTTGCGAGGAGTCCTCTCCATAGAACACCGGATTCCTTTGCCAACTATTTGATAACTGCACAACTGTAATAGAAACCTCAAACTATTGATGACGTACATTCCATAAAAACTGGTCGAAGTCAGAATGGGACCGTCTTCTACCACATCAATGTGGAAAAACATAAGCCAACCAACTTCTTCTGGAAAGTTTCAGTTTTTTAGTATAATGCACAGTTTCAATTCGTTTTAAGTTAAGGTAGATTTGCATTTTTGCCGTGATCGTATCTTTTCAAGATGTAAAAAAGTACACCGTGGTAACAGTTATGTTAGTTTCGGTTTCACGCTGACTGGAAATTAATGAGAACAAGAGTCACTGTTGCTTGTATTGAAATATAGTCTGTCAATTTTCTGCTGCCAGAATCCCACCAATAAATCCTGATTGGATAGTCCCTTGATGGCTAAGTGTTGGATAAAACGATTTAGCGCTTGAAATACCTGTTGTATCAGTTATACTTTCTCCATCAGCATTCCATTTGTGCAGACCCTACCGTGAGATTGGCCACAAGACATTCACACGTATACAGTAAATATGAGTGTGGGACACCGTTCACCACGCAGTTTTTAGTCGCATTAAGAGTAAATATTTGGGTAAAAAT
>JALONX010000096.1 GCA_025454695.1 Chloroflexaceae bacterium | reverse complement strand
AATGCCACAACTGCGCTTCCAGGTCGCGCATCCATAACACCTGGCCGTCGCTGGCTACACACAAATGGTATTGTAAGCCGTCGCCACCACTGGGAGCGCCAAGGCTGCCCGGACGCATGTGCCAGCGGGCATTGCGAATCAGTTTCTGAACCAGGCCTTCACCGAACTGTGACTCCGGGGCTACTGCCGGGCCATTGTAGTGCAGCACAATGCCATCGGGATTGCCCTGTCGCCGCCCAATCTCCCAGTTTGCACGGGGCAGTCGGGCGCGTACATCGAATAAAGCCATATTTCCGATCGCTTGCATAGCTGTTTTACCTCTTTCTTGTTCGGCTGTGGACACTGCACCTGGGTGCTGCCCACAGCATGTATGGTCGCATACGCTTTCCGTATGATGATGCCAACGCTGTGGTCGCAATGGGAAGGATGTCTACTGGATTGTTCATCTAAGCAGAGGCCGAGGTAGCCTGAAAAATACGCGCTGCAATACGGGCGACAGCAATCTGTGTGCGAAAGCTGTGTTGGTGAGCACAAGCCGATGTGGAGGATGTGTGGAGGTGTCGTTGGTACCATAGCTGCGTGAGTGGACATGGCCCCGCACGGTGAGGAGCGACTGATGCCTGAGGCAAGGCAGCCCGAACCCCCAACCTACACCTCATTTCTGGTGCGCTTCTGGTATGAACCAGAAGAAGTGCGCTGGTATGGCGAGGTTGAACACATTCAGAGCCACACGCGCATCCGTGTCAATGATGTTCATGAGGTGATTCACTTTTTAACGGCACACAGCCTTGCAACGTTCGATCTCCTTACGCAACACCCGCCCCCAGCCGACGATGGGTAAAAGTCGAGCTGCTTGTAACTCGGCTAAATGGAAACAAACAGCTGCATCACAGGAATACCCCATGCTCAAACGACTCTTTTCTCTGTTCAAACCAGATGCGCAACCGACAGACACGACGAACCACCAGGCCCAGCCCACCGCGCCTGAAGACGAATGCCCCAGATGCCAGAGCGCCCGTGCGGAAGGAGCGAGCTTTTGCACCGCCTGTGGTCGTTCTCTTTCCAGCGCGGGCATGCCCACCCAAATACTCACCCCGCCCGCCGCGACGGAAGAATGGCGCAGCTTGCCGCCCTACACCATCGCGCTCGGTGATGTGCAAGAACACACCTTCACCGATGTATCGCTTGCCCCAGGGCCGATCCGCAGCATCTGTATTGAAGTGGCCTATAGCAACGAAAGCCAGGAGCCGATCAAATACAGCCTCGGTCAATGGATGCTGTACGACACAGACGGCTATGCCTATGAGTTTGAACTCATCAATCGCTATTACCAGCAACTTGCCGAGCATAAGTTGCAGGAAGGCCTGCTTGCACCGGGTCGCCGTGTTCGGGGTTGGGTTGCGTTCAAAGTGCCGCCCTCGGCGCACCTGGCCTATGTGCAGTTTCGCTCTGGGTATACTGCTGAACAGGGGATTGAGTTTCCCTTAACGTGATCATCGGAGCGCGGGTTTGAAGCCATTGTATGCATGAAGGAGACTCGTAATGAAGCGCTCTGGGGATTGGTATCGCAGCGCATGGATGCTTGTGCTTGGACTGTATGTGTTTGTGTCAATCGCCTATGTTCTCGGTGGCGCAGCTGGAATCAGGATTGGCGGCGCGGCGCTGGGCTTTAACCGGGCCAGCGATAACGTACTGTATGAAATTGATGATCGGCGCGCTTTTCTGGTGCGCGTAAGCCAGAGTTCCAACTCCGAGTCGTTCTCCGTTGTGAATTACCGCCGCGACAACAGTCCGCTGGGCTGGTTCTGCGGCTCCTGTGTGCTGGATGGCAGTGTGATCAATAACGCAAGCTACCGCAAGGGCGACCTTGTCTATAGCAATGTGCCGCATCTGTCGGACATTGATGTCGTTGATCTTGGTACGGGCGAAACCTTCGCTGTAGATGTGGCCGAGCCGCCCGCTGGCCAACGGGTTGACCCGGCGCAGATTCCACTCTATCGTGAGCTTGGCCTAACTTTCGATCCTGAATTTAAACTTTCCGCGACGACCATGAGCGATTCGTTCGAGCGATTGCCTGCCCAGGCCGAAAGCTGCATTATGTTTCAGCTCGCCTTCTGGTTCATCTTCGGCGTGCTGCTGCTGCTGGGCATTCCCCGCTTGCTTAAGCGTGTACGGCAAGCCGTGTGAGAAAAGGAGCGCACCATGCCGAAATTTATCCCGCGTCCTTTGTTTCAATCACTGCTGTTTGTGCTGCTGCCCGGCGCGGTGCTGCTGGCCATCTACTGGTGGCGCACCGACCAGGGCCTCTATCGCTGGTTTGTCACCACGCTGAGTGGTTCTCCGGCCCCGCAGCTACTCGGCGTCCTACTCACGTTGCTCGCCAATCTCAGCATCGTGTTGTTGATCGCCATGGTGCTGCGCCCGTTCGCACTGATGCCATCATTGCGCTCGCAAAGGGATCCCGCGTTCCACACACCGCCCAGCCTGGCTCTGTTACGCTTTCAAGCCAAAGGTATTGGAATCGCCATGATCACGCTAGGGCTGGTGTTTGGCGCGATGGGCCTGGCGTCGCTGGCCGACACGAGTGGCACTTTCTACCGCTGGCAGGTGGTTGCCATCCTCAGCGGGGTTGTCCTGATCCCCTGGGGAATTGTTAAGCTTATGTTTGGCAAGAAGCCGTAAGGATAATGCCTGAAAATTTTCACAAAGGCACAAAGGACGGGCAAAAAAGCGCTTCTGCTCAAACGTTGCGCCTTTGCAGCAGTGTGTGAGGGTCAAAAACGACCTTTTCAGGACAGCTTGTAGTGATGGAGAAATGTTATGACAACCCATATTCGTCGCAGCATCTTACGCTGCGCTTTGCTCTGCGCTTTGCTCTGCGTGCCAGGCATAGCACCCAACGTAGCCGCCCAGAACCCCAACACGCCCCTACTCATTGATATTATCCCCGGCGAGGTGGGATCCGAGCCAACCGAATTGACCGCTGTCGGGAACAACGTGTTCTTTATTCTGCGCAAAAGCCCAACCTTGCGGGAACTCTGGCGCAGTGACGGCACCGCCGCAGGTACCCTCCGCATGGCGGAGATCCCACGCACAAGCAGTTCTGGCGCAGACCAGGGGCTGGTCAATGTGAATGGGGTGCTGTTTTTCGTTGGCGCCGATACCAGCACCGGTGAGGAGCTATGGAAAAGCGACGGAACCGTTGCAGGCACGCTGCGCGTGCGCGACATTCGCCCCGGCAGTGGCTCATCCGAAGTAGACGAACTGGTCAATGTGAACGGGACGCTTTTCTTTAGAGCCTTCGACGGCACAAGTGCGGAACTCTGGAAGAGCAATGGCACCGAGGCGGGCACGCTGCGGGTAAGCACCCCTCGTCCCAACTCCTCTGGCTTATCACCTGAAAAGTTAGCCAATGTGAATGGCACGCTCTTCTTTACGGCAAATGATGCGAGCAGCTTTGAGGAGCTCTGGAAAAGCGATGGCACCGCCGCAGGCACCGTGCGCGTGCGCGACATTCGCCCCGGCCAGGATAGTTCCGACCCACGAGGACTTACCGATGTAGCTGGCACGCTCTTCTTTACGGCCAACAATGGCAGCAACGGCGTTGAACTCTGGAAGAGCGACGGCACCGAAGCCGGAACGGTGCAGGTACGCGACATCAACCCTGGCCCCGCTGATGGTGTCCGTTTCCCAGAGCTTGTGGCCCTCCAGCAACGAGTCTTTTTCTTCGGCAGGAGTGGGAGCGAAGATCAGCTCTGGGTAAGCGATGGTAGTGCCGCAGGAACCATGCTAGTGCGTGATATTAACCCCGCTGGCAACGATGGTGTGGGCAGGTTTGTTGCAGCGGGCAACACACTGTTCTTTGTGGCAGATGATGGGGCGAGTGGCACTGAACTCTGGAAAAGCGACGGCAGCGCCGCAGGTACAGTGCGCGTGCGCGATCTCAGGCCTGGTTCCGACAGTAGTGAGCCAACATCACTGGTTGCGGCGGGTAGCACACTCTATTTTATTAGTTATGAAGGAATAACTGGCGGCCCGTTTGTTATGCGCAGTGACGGCAGCGAGGCCGGTACCACCCCAATTCCAGGCTTTGAATCCAGTGGCATCAATCGTCCCGATCATCTCACCATGGCAGGCAATCAGCTCTTTTTTGCGGGAAATGGCGGCAGCGGCGGGCGTGAGCTGTGGGTGCTACAAGTTGGCGCACGAGTGTACCTGCCGCTGGTGCGGCGGTAGCAGCACGGGCAGGCTGACCACAAACGCAACGCGGTGAACATACAACGGCTCCTGGCAGAGCGTTGCCAGGAGCCGTTGTATACCATGACCTGAATGTCATTCCGATCGTCGGGAGGAGTCTGCAGAGCCATGCGCTGAAGAACCTTCCTGCGTCGGGGTGACAACGCCCAGCAGGGCCAGAAACTTTGTAACAGAGCATGTTACGGAATCAGTTCTTCAAGACTTTCGCAGATGTAGGTAGGCTGGTAGGGCGCGGCGGGCAGGTCGGCACGGGTGCTGGCCCCGGTGAGCATAAAGGCAGTAGCCATGCCCGCGCTAGCACCCATGGCAATGTCGGTCTCAAGCCGGTCGCCCACCATGATGCAGCGCTCCGGCGGTAACCCGAGCATGGTCATCACCGTTTGCGCCATAATCGGCGAGGGCTTGCCCACCATGACCTCGCAGCGGGTGGCCGTGCAGGCCTCAATCGCGGCGATGATCGAAGCCGCGTCTGGCTCGCCGCCGCCGGGCACGGGGCAGTAGCGGTCGGGGTTGGTGGCAAGCAGGCGTGCCCCGGCCCGAATAGTATCGAAGGCCACCTGGAGCTTATGGTAGGTAAAGGTACGGTCGAACGAGGCGATGACGAACTGAACCTCGCCCGGCGTTTCACTCATGCGGAAGCCTGCCGCTTCAAGCTCACCAATCAGCGGCTGCTCACCAGCCACAAACAGGCTGGCCCCCGGCGCATTGGCCAGCAGCCACTGCACCATCACATACGAGGAGTTGACCACCTCGTTGATGTCACCGCCGAGTCCGAGTCGGTTCAACTTCTCCACATACTGGGGGCGGGTTTTGGTGGGGTTATTGGAAAGAAACACCACCTTGCGCCCGCTCGCCCGCAGCGCCCGCAGCAGGGCTGGTGCGCCGGGCAACACGGTATCTCCCAGATAAATCGTCCCATCCAGATCAAAAATGTAGCCGTCGTAGGCGGAAATGGTTCCCATCATGTACCTCGGGGTGTTATGGTAAATATTTCTGAACAACCTGACGCAACTGCGCCACGCTCACTGGCTTAAACAGAAAATCGGACACGCCTTCGGTGCGCGCCTGCACTTCCACTGTTGCATCGGCAGAAATCAGCACAAACGGCACCGACGAAACCTGCCGCACCGCCCGAAGCAAATCCAGCCCGCTCATCATTGGCATGCGGTGGTCGCTCAAGATGAAATCGGCCCCCTGTTGCTGAAAGATTTGTAATGCCTCAAGCCCATTCTGGGCTGTGGTAATCGTTGCGTCTGGCTGAATGCGTTTTAGTGCGCGAAGCAGAAGATCGCGCACATCTTGTTCATCTTCCACTAGAATAACACGGTATGGCATGTGTCGTTGCTGCTTTCCATGATGGTGCCATTGCTCAATCTGTAAATATACCGCTCAACTTGTGAAAACGACACCATTGCAAAAAAGTAACCTGGCTTGACTTTCTCCTACTCAATGGTATATTTGTGCTACCTATACCAACCTATTTTTCACCGCGCAGGCTGCGGAGAGCGCAGACATACGCAAGCATTTGAGAGGAAACATGGCAGGCATCAATCGGAGCAAGCTGGGCGTTATCACCAGTGGCTCGCTCACCGCTGGACTCACGGCCCGCCTGGAGGCCCACGAAAGCGTGGAAACCATGCGCGTGGGCAAATTTGTGGTGGTGCGGGGCGAACAGCACGAGTTTTTTTCCATGGTGACGGATGTGGTGCTGGAAGCCACCAACCAGAAGGTACTGATTGATCCGCCCGATGGCGATGCCTTTTTCCACGAAGTGCTGGCTGGAACATCCACCTATGGCACGCTGGAGTTGATGCCGCGCCTGATGCTGCCCGCCGACCTGGAACAGGGCATGCTGCCGGTGAAAACCATTCCACGCCACTTTTCGCCCGTGTTTGAAGCCGACGAAAGCGATTTCACCCGGGTGTTTGGCAGCGACGGCGGCTCGCGCTTTGAGATAGGCCGCCCGCTGGACATGGATGTGCCGGTGTGCCTGAACCTCGACCGGCTGGTGGAGCGCAGCAACGGCATTTTTGGCAAAAGCGGCACCGGAAAAAGCTTTCTTACCCGGCTGCTGTTGTGCGGCACCATCTATGCAAACGCGGCCAGCAACCTGATTTTTGACATGCACAGCGAATATGGCTGGGATGCCCAGTCGGAAGATGGCACCTTTGTGAAGGGGCTGCGGCAACTCTTCGGCAGTGATGTGCTGATCTATTCGCTGGATGCCGCTTCGTCGCGCAAGCGCGGCGTGACGGTGGACGAAGAGGTGGTGATCGGCCTGGATCAGATCGAAGTCGAGGACATTACCCTGCTGCAAGACGAGCTGAACCTGAGCAGCACCGCCGCTGAATCCTCGTATCTGCTGATGGATCGCTTCAAAGGGCAGTGGCTGAGCGAGCTGCTGAAGATGAACAGCGAGCAGATTAAAATATTTGCCGAAGAGAGCGGTGCCCACCCCGGCGCACTCAGCGCCCTGAAGCGCAAGCTGGAGCAGGTGGCCCGCCAGGGCTTTGTGCGCGACCAGGCCAACAACTCCACCATTGACCGGCTGATTGACGCCCTGGCCCACGGACGCCATGTGGTGCTGGAATTTGGCCAATATCGCAATGCCCTCGCCTACATGCTGGTGGCTAATATCGTTACCCGGCGCATTCACCGCCGCTGGGTTGAGCAAACCGAACACTTCTTGCGGACAAAAAACGCGGCAGACAAGCCGCGTCAGTTGATGATTACAATCGAAGAGGCCCATAAATTTCTCAATCCGGTCACCGCACGACAGACGATTTTTGGCACCATCGCCCGCGAGATGCGCAAGTACGGCGTCACGCTTCTGGTCGTAGACCAGCGCCCGTCTTCAATTGACTCCGAGGTCTTAAGCCAGATTGGAACCCGCGTAACTGCGTTACTCAACGACGAAAAAGATATTGAGGCGGTCTTCACCGGCGTGAGCGGCAGTGGCGGCCTGAAAGCCGTGCTTGCCAGCCTGGACTCACGGCAGCAGGCCCTGGTGATGGGCCACGCCGTGCCAATGCCGGTGGTGATACGTACCCGTCCCTATGACGGGGCCTTCTATGCGGCGGTGGGCCAGGTGGCGGAACGTACCCCGGCCACCCAGCGCCGCGCTCTCGACGAAGCGGACGAACTCTTCCCGGACTGAGTAGCCACAGAGGCCACAGAGGGCACAGAGATGAATTTCCTATGCGTCTCCCTCTGTGTGCTCTGTGTGCTCTGTGGCAAAATACTCGCAACTCGTCACTCGTAACTTGACTACAACCCTTCCCCCGCAGCCGCGTCCAGCATCCAGGCCAGGTGGCCCTGGGGCGGGCGCACCAGTTGCACCGGGTAGACCTCGGGCTGGTATGGCCCCTGCACCACTGCCCGCAGCGTGGCGTTTTTGTCGGCCCCGGTGGCCAGCACCAGCACCAGGCGTGCCCGGTTCAGTGCCGTCGCCGTCAGCGTGAGCCGTTGGGGCGGCGGCTTGGGCGCGTTGTCCACCGCCAGCACCAGTGAGTCTACCGGCGGGTGGAGGGCCGGGTGGTGCGGAAACAGCGAGGCGGTGTGGCCATCTGGCCCCATGCCAAGCAGCACCAGGTCGAACATGCCGCCCCGTAGCGCCAACACCGCATGAACCGCCGTCTCATACTGCTGGGCTGCCCGTGCCGGATCAGCCGCATGGGTCGGCATCGGGTAGATGTGCGATGACGGAACTTGCACATGGTTGAGCAGGGCCTCTTTCGCCAGCAGGTAGTTGCTGTCGGGGTGATTGTGGGGCACATAGCGCTCATCACCCCAGACGAGGTGCATGCGGCTCCAGTCAATCTGGCTACGCCAGGGTTCCTGCGCGAGCAACTGGTAGAGACCCCTGGGCGTGTTGCCCCCGGCTAGCACCAGCGACATCGCCCCGCCTTCGGCCTGGCAGCTGGCGGCGAGGCTGGCAATACGCTCGGCAGCGGCAGCTTGCAGTGCGGCTGCGTCAGGGAAAATTCGTATATCGGGTTTATGCTCCATTTTTGCACGTGGCTCCTGATGTTACCCCAAGATTGGCTGTTGCTCGGCATCGCAGCAGGTTGCATGCCAGGAACAACTGTTCAACAAATCTTACTTCAATTATACATGATTTACTAACAGCTGTCGCAAGGCTTGTTGGGGCACCTCGTGGGGTTCGCCACGGGCATACAGTCCACAGGCAGCCCAGTAGCACACCAGCGGGTAGAAGCGATTCAGCCGTTCTCGCTCCGCCGCCGTGAGCGGCGACTGGGAGGCATAGCCTTCGAGCAACCCGTCGCACCAGGCCTGCGGGTAGGCCGGGTTCAGGCCCAGGGCCAGGTCGAACAGGCCGTCGCCGCCGAGGACTGCGCCCGGTTCCACCAGGGCTTCAAGTTGCACATATTCGCCCATGGTGCAGCGCACCGCTTGCGGCCCCATTGCGCCGTGGGTCAGCACCGGCCCGCTGGCAAGCGGCGGCAGACTCGCCAGCAGTTCGGCCACGGCGGCTCGTTCGTCCTCGTTAAATACCAGTTCATCGTAGGGTGGGAAGGACAGCATTTCATGCAAGCCCGCCAATACTGTGGGCCAGTCGGGGGAGGGCCAGCGCCCCACGCTCTTTGGGCGGCCCCAGCCCGGCGCGGCTACCCGGTGCATGCGCCGCAGCGCCCGCCCGGCCTGCCGGGCCGCCTGGCGCAGCTTGTCGCTTGCTTCCAGCTGCGCTGCGGGCAGGCCGCAAACATAGCTTTCCACCGTGTAGGCGAAGGGCACCATCACCCGCCCCAGGTCATACTGCATGATCTGGGCGGCGGGCAACTGATGTTGGGCCATGGCCCGCCCAAAAAAGACCAGCCCGGTCAGGTCGGCTTCGGGAGCAATCCGCAGCACAACATGGCGGTTCTGGGCAGTGGCTCGCACCAGCAGGTATTGGGTTGTCTGTTCCAGGAGGACGACAGCGTCAGGGCGTAGTTGGAGCGATTGGATGATGAGCGCGGTATAGTCACCGAGACGTTCAAGCACCCGGCTCCAGGCCGGGGTGTAGCCGGCGTCCTGGCCGACGTACTGATTCAGATGTTGATATTTCATAAACCGCAGAGATTATACCCGAAGATAGTAATTTGTCAGCATGATAATTACTAATTATCGTAGTAGGCTTGCAGCAAGCCGCTTGCCCACCATTCCGCTTCGCCCCCGTGGCCGACGTTACTTGCGCCACTGGTTAGCCCGCTGGTTCTCGGCGGCGAGGCGGGCAGTTTCTTCAATCCGTTTGGCGCGGGTGGCCGAGGTTTTGGCGTTGCTGATCCATTCGAGGATGCCCCGTTTGGCGGAGCGGGGAAAGGCCTCAAAATAGCTCTGGGCGGGCGGATTGGCGGCCAGGGCTTCGGCCAGGTCGGGCGGAATCACCAGGGCTTCCACCTCGTCAAGGGCATTCCAGCTGCCGTCCTGCTGAGCGGCGCGAACTTTGGCCATGCCCGCTTCGGTCATCAACCCGGCGGCCATCATGCGGTCTACGCGCTCTTTGTTGGGCTTCGACCAGCCGGTGCCGAGCTTGCGCGGTGCAAACCAGAGCAGCGAGCGCTCGTCGTCCAGTTTGTTGGGCTTGCTGTCAACCCAGCCAAAACAGAGGGCCTCTTCCACCGCATCGTCGTATTCGATGCGTGGTTTGCCGGTGGCTTTTTTGTAGGTTATCAGCCAGATGCCTGCGGTGCGGCTGTGGTGCTGTTCCAGCCAGGCCCGCCATTCGGCCCGACTCAGTGGGTGGATGGAATTTTCTGGTGCCTCTACCATTGGGCCTCACCTGCGATGCTACACGGTTTTGTCGGCGCAAGTATAGCATTTTTTTCCACCGCCGAGGAGCCGGGCATGTTAACGCAGAGACGCGGAGAAAATTACGAATTACGAATTACGAATTAACTGTACCGTCACTCGTCACTCGTCACTCGTCACTCGTCAATTTCCCCCTCTGCGTCCCCTTCGACAGGCTTAGGGCAGGCTCCGCGTGCTCCGCGGTGAGAAATGGTGTTTCAGCAGTAAAAAAATAGGGTACAATGCAAGAGTAACAAGCCGCATAGTACCCTCACGACCTATCCACACTTCATCTCTGCCCAACGGAACAAATCTTGCTTCGCATCCCAGAAGCACAAGCACACACAACCAGTTGCCGACGTATGGCTTGAGCAAGACTGCCTGGCAGCCAGGGCACGGTTGTGCGAAGTTTTGGAATGCCCAATGACAGAGAAAGAAATCAAGCGACCGAACGATGAGACCAGCCTGATCGAGCAACTGATCGCCTCCCGCCGCGTTCCTTCCGCCACCTACCGCCTGCAACTCAACCAGCAGTTTACCCTGGATGATGCCGCTGCCCTGGTGCCCTACCTGCACCAGCTTGGTATGAGCGATGTCTACATTTCGCCGCCCTTTGTGGCCCGCACCGGCAGCACCCACGGCTACGATGTGTGCGACTACAGCCGCATCAGCCCGGCTCTCGGCGGCGAAGAGGCCCTGCTGCGCCTTTCGGCGGCGCTGCGCAAACGCAACATGGGCCTGGTGCTGGACATGGTGCCCAACCACATGGGCATTGGCAACGACAACCCCTGGTGGATGGACGTGCTAGAAAACGGCCCGGCCTCGGCCTACGCCAGCTTTTTCGATATTGACTGGCAGCCGGTGAAGCCTGAACTATCTGGTAAAGTGCTACTGCCCATTCTCGACGATCAGTATGGCGCGGTGCTGGAACGGGGCGGTTTTCGGCTCAACTTTGAGGAGGGCGTCTTTTTTATTGACTACAATGGCCTGCGCCTGCCACTGGCCCCCCGCACCTACGCCACTGCCCTGGCCCCGGCGCTAGAGGATTTGAGCGCCAGCCTCGACGAAAACGACGAAGCGCTCCAGGATTTGCAGAGCATTATTACCGCCATTGGCTACCTGCCGTCGCGCACCGAGCAAGACCCGGCCCGCCTGGCCGAACGCATGCGCGAAAAGGAGGTGATCAAGCGGCGGCTGGCGAGCCTGTGCCAGAGCAACCCTGCTGTGGCGTCCGCCATTGAGTCCGCAATCAGCCGCTTAAACGGCAGGCCCAACCGGCCCCGCTCGTTCGATGCGTTGGAAGAGTTGCTCAACGCCCAGCCCTACCGCCCGGCCTTCTGGCGTGTCGCCTCGGAAGAGATTAACTACCGCCGCTTCTTCGACATCAATGACCTGGCCGCCATTCGGGTGGAGCTGCCCGAAGTGTTTGCCGCGACTCACGAACTGGTCTTTCGTCTGCTGGCCGAGGGCCATGTGACGGGCCTGCGGATTGACCACCCCGACGGACTATGGGATCCGCCGACCTACTTCCGCCAGTTGCAGCAGGGCTATGTGCAGGCACGCCTGCGGGCCAAACACCCGAAAGAGGGCGACGCCGAGCCGATTGAACTGCCGCCCGAGGCCCGCCCGCTCTACGTCGTGGCCGAGAAGATTCTTTCCGAGCGCGAGCCGCTGCCCCACGACTGGGCGGTAGACGGCACCACCGGCTACGATTTTCTGGCCGCCGTCAACGGCATTTTTGTGAACCGCTCAAACGAACGGGCCTTTGACCGACTCTATCGCCGCTTTATTGCGCCGGACGACCCGACCAGTGCTCCAAGCTTTGGCCAGGTGATCTACGAGTCGAAAAAGCTGATTATGGACAACTCGCTGGTG
>JALONX010000817.1 GCA_025454695.1 Chloroflexaceae bacterium | reverse complement strand
GCCGCCCGCAGCTTGCTGTTGTCGCCTAGCAGCAGCGGCTCGTCTACCGGGCGCAGGCGGGCCGGGTCAACCCGCACTTCCACTGGCACGCGCCCGTGCTGCCGCACCAGTTCCACAATATCGCCAATGCGGGTGGCCTGGCCCGAGCAGAGGTTGTACACTTCGCCTGGTGTGCCCCGTTCCAGCAGCAACCATAAGGCGCGGGCTACATCGCGGCAGTGGGTAAAATCACGGCGCGGTTCGAGGTTGCCCACATGCAGCACTGGCTCCTGCCGTTTAGCCTCAATCGCGGCCATCTGGCGACAAAAGGTCTGGATGGAGCAGCGGTCGCCCTGGCGCGGCCCAACGTGATTAAACGAGCGGGTGACCACGACATGCATGCCATAGCTGGCGTGATATTGCAGGCCGCTCAGCTCGGCGGCAACTTTGCTCACGCCGTAGGGGCTGCCGGGGCGCAGCGGCTGCGTTTCTTTAATCGGCAGGTCGTCCGGCGTCACCGGGCCATACTCAGCGCTGGTACCCGCGATGTGGACACGGGCCTGGGGCACATGGCGGCGCACCGCTTCCAGCAGGTTCAGCGTGCCCTCCACATTGGCCCGCATGGTGGCAATCGGCGCATCCCACGACTCGCTGGGGTAGCTCTGGGCTGCCAGGTGAAACACCCGCTCTGGCGCGGCCCGTTCCACCGCACGGGCGATGGAAAAGGCATCCTCAATATCACCCTCGTGCAGCGTCACCCGCCCGACGAGATGCTCAATCGGGCGCGGGTCGCTGCGCCAGCGCTTAAAGGCGTGAAGCTCCAGTCCCGGCAGGGTGAGGAGATAATCGGCGAGAAAACTTCCAACTGGCCCGGTGATTCCGGTAATAAAAACGCGCATAGCTGATGATGTAAGACGAGGGGACAGACGTTAATCAACCTCAATGTCGGCTATTTCAGTGCCTTGTGGCGTGCGCAGAACGACCGTGTCATCATTATCCCAGATAATCTCATCGCGCCCCGAAAAGAGAAAGTCATCTTTTGACTCACCAACCCCAAGCAGCACCGTAACACTATTGCCAGGAGCTATCGAAAAGCGGGGAAATGTAAAGGTAGGTCTATTTGACACACTTTTGTTTGCCAGAACACAGCCCTCGATCTGAACTTCCCGCTGGCTGATATTCATAATCACAGCGGTGCCATAATCAGGAGGATCTGCTTCTAGATCAGGCGCTAAAATTATATCGAAGTCTACCTGGCCTCTCTGTACATTACATCTCGCATTAGCACTGCCATTTGTGCCCGTGCCCGTTGGCGTGGCGGTTGCCGGAGTGCCAGTGGTTGTGGGCGTAGCGGTGGGCGGCGTGCCCGTCACGGTTGGCGTAGCTGTGGGTGGCGTGCCCGTCACCGTTGGCGTAAAGGTGCTGGTCGGCGTCGTTGTGCTGCCGTTGCCCGCCGTCCCGTTGAGGGTTGGCGTTGGTGAGATGGTACGGTTTGGTGTCGCTGTGGTTGCCGTCGTGGCAGCAGGCGTGGTTGGGGCCAGGGTTGCCCGTTGCCCTGTTGGGTTCGCCGTGGGCGTCGGGGTGGGCGTGCTGCCAATGGGCTGGTCAACATAGCAGTTGAAGCGGGCGACGATGGTTTTGGTGCCGCGCACCCGCACTTCCAGCGGGTAGATTCCCGCTTCCTCCTGCATGCGCAACGGAATACGCCAGTTGCCCGAACCATCAACCCCGCCGCCACCAACGGCCCGCTGCTCCAGGTAGGCCAGCAGTGCATCGCCCGGCGTGCCCTTGCCTTCCAGAAACACCGTCTGGTTCCGTGGGCACGCAATATCGCTGGCGGGTGGTGGCGCTGGCGGCGGCGTGGTGGCCAGCACGGCCCCGACACTGAACGAAAATGCTAGAACTACAAACAGGAGGGTAAGATAACGCACGAGGCTTCACCTGGGGCACCAGGGGCAAACAGCGTGGGGGAAGTGATGGCCCGTGGTACAATAGCGATGGTGGGCGATACTGGACTCGAACCAGTGACCTCCACGATGTCAACGTGGCGCTCTAACCAACTGAGCTAATCGCCCATCAGGTCTGTATGCTATCATTGAATGGCTGGCCTGTCAAGGTATCATGCCCCTGCACCTGCGTTCCCCCCACCAATTGTTAGATGATGTTGCTCCCGCCACGCGAACCATGCTGGCGGCAGCTGTGCGTCTGGCGCAGCAGCAGCAGGCCCGCCTGTGGCTGGTGGGCGGCGTGGTGCGCGACCTGCTGCTGAACCAGCCCCTGGGCCGCGATGTTGACCTGGCGGTGGAAGGCGATGCCCTGGCGCTGGCCGAGGCACTGGCGCACACGTGCCAGGGGCGGCTGGTGGCCAGCCATGCGCCGTTTGGCACCGCAACGGTGGAAATACGCGCCGGGCAGCCTGCGCCGCTGCTGCTCGACCTGGCCATGGCCCGCCGCGAAACCTACCCCCACCCGGCGGCCCTGCCCATCGTTGCACCAGCCAGCATCAGCGAAGACCTGGGACGACGGGACTTTAGCTTCAACGCCCTGGCCCTGGAACTGCATGCCAACGGGACGGCGCTGCGCCAGGGCCAGCTGCTCGACCCGTTTGGCGGACGAGATGACCTGGTTAACGGCGTGTTGCGGGTGCTGCACGGAGCCAGCTTCCGCGACGACCCAACCCGCATCCTGCGGGGCGTGCGGCTGGCAGCCCGGCTTGATCTACGGCTCGATGGGGCCACAGCGGCGCAGCTGCACGAAGCGCTGGCGTCAGGCTACCTGGCTGCCACCACGCCAGAGCGAGTCTGTAACGAGTTGTGCCTGGCCCTGGATGAGCCGAGTCCGGCGGCGGTGCTGGCCCTATCCGACCGCTGGGAGCTTTCGCCCCACCTCTGGCCGGGGTTGGCCTGGCAGCCCCGCATGCAGCAGGCCGAGGCACGCCTGGCTGCCCTGCCCGCCCTGCCGTTCGCCCTCCAGCGCCCGCTCATTGGTGCAGGTGTGTTGAGCTACGGCCTGACGATGGCAGCACGGGGGCAGCTTGCGACCCACTACCGCTTGCCCACGGAGTTTGTTCGGCTCTTCGACGACCTGGGCCGAACGCAGGCCCTGTTGCCCCAGCTTGAACAGCCCATGGCGAACAGCGCCCTTGACCAGCTGCTGCGGCCCTTAAACCCAACGGCCCTGCTGGTAGTGGCCTGCACCGAGCCAGCCCCGTTGCTGTTACACTACCTCACGGCGCTGCGCCCGCAGGCCCCCATCCTCAACGGC
>JALONX010000816.1 GCA_025454695.1 Chloroflexaceae bacterium | reverse complement strand
TGCCTGGTTACGCATGAAAGTTCCCTTCGACTCTGCAATCTGCAATCTATAATCAGAAAGGGGGTGGTTCAGCAACGTTTACGAGACGGTTTCTCGTTCGGTGTCCGACGGACTTCAGTAATATCTCGCATATGGCCAACGAAGGCCACAATTTGCGCTAAGGAGCAAATGTTCGTATGAAGAAGTTCAGACTCTCTATCGTCACAGCCTCTGCGCTGTTGAGCATGGTACTGGTTGCCTGTGGCGGCCAGCCTGCTGCTTCGCCCACCACGGCCCCGGCTGCTGCTACCGCTGCCCCGGCTGCTGCCACTGCTGCCCCGGCTGCCGCTACGGCGGCTCCCGCTGCGCCCGCCACGACAACAGCGCCTGCTGCATCCACCGGTGGTGAGATGATGAAGGCAACGGGTGACATTACGCTGTGGCATGCCTACAGCACCGGCGGTTCGGAAGAAAAGGCCATGACCGAAGTGATCGAGCGGGCCAAGGCCGCCTTCCCCGAAGCCAACATCAACGTGCTGCAGATTCCTTTCGACCAGATTTTCAACAAGTTCCAGACCGAAGTGACCAACGGCGGCGGCCCTGACCTGTTCATTGCCCCGAACGATAGCCTGGGCAGCCAGGTGCGGGCGGGCCTGCTGGCCGACCTGAGCGAATACAAGGGCGCACTGGAAGAAGCTGGCATTGCCCCCAACGCCATCGAGGGTATGACGGTTGATGGTAAGCTCTATGCCATTCCGCAGTCCTTCAAGGCCGTGGCCCTGTTCTACAACACCGAAAAGGTGACGGCTGCCCCCAAGACCACCGAGGAACTGCTGGCGGCGGTGAAGGGTGGCAACACCCTGGTGCTGAACCAGAGCGCCTACCACAACTTCGGCTGGCTGCCTGCCTTTGGTGGCAGCTTGATGGATGCCAGCGGCAAGTGTGTGGCTGACACCACTGGTGGTGCCGAATGGCTGGGCTTCCTCAAGAACCTGAAGGCTGAGTCCAACGTGACCTTCTCCAGCGATGGTGGTCAGGCCGACTCGCTCTTCAAAGAGGGCAAGGCCGACATGATCGTCAACGGCCCATGGGTGCTGGGCGACTACAAGACAGCCCTGGGCGACAAGCTGGCCGTGGCCCCCATGCCCGGTGCTACCAACCCCGCTGGCCCGCTGACTGGTGTGGACGGCTTCTACATCAACGCGAACACCGCCAATAAGGCTGGTGCCGTGGCCCTGGCCATGTTCCTGGTGAACGATGAGTCGACCAAGACCTTTGTGGACACCGCTGGCCACGTGCCTGCCAACACCAAAGTCACCATCGCCGACCCGCTGGTGAAGGGCTTTGCCGATGCTTCCGCTACCGGCTTCCCCCGCCCGCAGGTGCCCGAACTGGATAACTTCTGGGGCAACTTCGGCGACGCGGTGACCAAGGTGCTGGACGGCGGTGCCGACCCGGCGACTGAAATCACAGCTGCCTGTGCCGCAATGAACACGGCCAATAATAAGTAAGTTCGCTTTGCAGATAAGCGCCGTCCAGCCGGGCGGCGCTTATCACTATCGGTAGAGAAAAGAGAAACGTCCCACTGGAGGAGTCCGTTATGGCTACGGCAAACCAGGGTATGACCAACGCCGGTTCATTCACCCAATCAGCTTTTTGGAAGCGCACACGCCAGGGCCGCATTGCCTTTTTCTATCTGTTGCCCGCCTTTATCGTCATGACTTTCATGACGTTTTATCCGCTGGTCTTTCAAGTCTGGATGTCCTTCACCGACTATGGGGTTATTCGAGAAGAGGGCAAACAGACGCTCAACCCATTTAACGCGAACAACTACCGTCCGGCCAACTGGGTTGGTGTGGATAATTACACCGAAATTCTCACGAATGACCCGGTGCTGAAGGCGCGGCTCCAAAACCAGAATTTCAACTTCTGGCAGATGCTGGGCTTTAACCTCTGGTGGACGTTCTCGAACGTGTTCTTTCATGTCACGCTTGGCATTATTATCGCGGTATTGTTAAATGTGGAAGGATTGTGGGGGCGAAGAATCTACCGTGCGCTCTACATTCTGCCCATGGTGCTGCCAAGCATTGTGATCGCCACCGTCTGGCGCAACATGTTTGATGAGCAGTTTGGCGCGATTAACATGGCGCTGCGAGCGCTGTTTATGCCCTTTGGCTTCCCCACCGAGGCTTTCAACATCCGCTGGTTTAACCAGATTGCCGACCCGATTCCAGGCATTCCCCTGCCGCTTTCCTACTTCGCCATGCTGATTGCCAACATCTGGCTGGGCTGGCCGTTTATGTCCATCGTGGCCACGGGGGCGCTGCAAAGCATCTCGAAGGACATGTACGAGGCCGCCTCGATTGACGGGGCTACCGGCTGGCAACAGTTCTGGAGCATTACCCTGCCGCTGCTGCGCCCGGCGATGATCCCGGCAGCGATGGTGGGCATGGTCTGGACATTTAACCTCTTCCATGTGGTCTTCTTTATGAGCGGCGGTGGCCCACTCGGGCGCACTGAAATCCTCGTCACCCAGGCCTACAAGCTCATCAATACGAACCAGTTGTACGGGCTGGCAGCGGCCTTCTGCGTGCTTATTGCATTTGTGATCACGCCGATCTTCCTCGTTACCAACAAAATTTCTAAGGCAACGGAGAGCTACGATGGCTAGTACACCTGTAACCAACCGGCCACGCTCCTTCGTGGCACGCAAAGGAAGTTCGTCTGCCGGGCGGGCCTTGCTCTGGTGGCAGCAGCTGATTTTGCAGCTCTTCTGCTTGACGATTGCTGCTTCGGTGCTGTTTCCAGTGATGTGGATCGTGAGTCTCTCGCTCGACCCGCGCAACATCTCGCGCCCGACCGAGTTGACGCTCATTCCGCCAGGCGCATCGCTGACGGCCTACCTGGATGTACTGGATCGGCCCACGGCGAACGATGTCACCTTCGCTCAACTGGCACTCAACAGCTTTAAGCTGGCAGCGGGCGTCTCGTTTGCCTCGGTAATGATCGGCGTGAGCGCGGCCTACGCCTTCGCTCGCTTTAAGTTTGCCGGGCGGCAGGCCCTGATGATCAGCGTACTGGCGATTACGGTGCTGCCCGCAGTGGCGACCATCGCACCGCTGTTCGCCATGCTTAACGGTGTTCGCCTGAACGGTAGCTACTTTCAGGGCATTGTCATCGCCCTTGGCGCGGCACTGCTGCTGATCACAGCCCTCCTGGTCATCCCGCGGGTGCGAGATGGCGAGGCCGGGCTGGGCACGCTGGG
>JALONX010000815.1 GCA_025454695.1 Chloroflexaceae bacterium | reverse complement strand
AGCCTACAACTGGTACTATGCCTACACCAACCCCAACGTCGCCGCCGCCTACGCCCTGCTGATTCTGCTCTTCTCGCTGGCCAACACCGCCCTCTACCTGCGGGTGCTGCGCGTGCGCGACGAGCAATTTGGGTAGTGACGACCGGAGACCGAAGCTAACGATTGACGATTGACGATTGACGATTGACGATTGACGATTGACGATTGACGATTGACGATTGACGATTGAGAGCCGCTACGTACTGCGGATACATTTTACACATCACGTTTCACGTTTCACGCATCACGCACCACGCATCACGCACCACGTTTCACGTTTCACGCATTACGCATTACGCATTACGCATTAGAAAAACATGCAACTCAAAGCCATTCCCCAACGGCAGCAGTCGCGTAGCCAGCGCATGCAGCGGGCCGGGCAATATGCCCTGGCCATTGGGCTGACGCTGTTTATGCTCATGCCGATCTATGTGATTGCGATTGCGGCTTTTAGCCCACGGGAAGCGCTCAACGCCTTTCCCAAAGCCCTTGTGCCCACCACGTTTTCGGTTGAGACGCTGAGCTTTTTTCTTAATTCCACCGGCGTCTGGCCCGCCGTGCGCAACAGCCTGATCGTCGGGCTGCTGACGCTGGTGCTGGCCCTGGTGCTGGGGGTGCCAGCGGGCTATGCCCTGGCTCGCTTTGTCTTCCGGGGCCGCGACGGTTTCCGCCTGCTGATACTTTCCACGCGGGCGTTTCCCATTGTCATCCTGTCCATTCCGCTGGCCGTCACCTTCATTGGCTGGGGACTCTACGACAGCCTGCTGGCGGTGGCCCTGGTGCATACGGCTATGGCCCTGCCCACCACCATTCTGGTCACCAGCAGCGTGTTTGTGAGTGTGCCCCGCGACCTGGAAGAGGCCGCCCTGACCCTGGGTTGCACGGGCTTCGAGGCCTTCTGGCGGGTGGTGCTGCCGCTGGCGCTACCCGGCCTGGCCGCAGCGGCCATTTTCACCTTTGTGCTTTCCTGGAACGAGGTCTTCGCCGCCACCATTCTGACGGTGCGCAACCGCACCCTGCCCGCCCATGTGATGGGTGTGCTGAACGACTCGCCGCTGGCCTTCCGCTTCGCCGGTGGCTTCGCCCTGGTGGTGCCCTCGCTGGTCTTCATCTTTTTTATGCGCCGCTACCTGCTGAACATGTGGGGGCGGGTGACGAAGTGATTTTAGATGTTGGCCTTGTTTGCAACGATGCGCGTTGTCATTCCGACCGCAGGGAGGAATCTGCATTGCAATGCGCTGAAGACCCCTCACGCCGTTCGGGGTGACAAAGGTTCTCAAGGAAAAAACTTCATTGTTAGCTTGTCTAATAGCGTCAATCTGCAATCTGCAATCTGCAATCAAGTATGGCTGAAATCGAAATTCAAAACGTCACCAAGACTTTTAGCGGTAGCAAGCAGCCCGCCGTGAACGACGTGAGTCTGCGGGTGCGCGATGGTGAGTTTATGGTGCTGCTCGGCCCCAGCGGCTGCGGCAAAACCACCCTGCTGCGCATGCTGGCCGGGCTAGATTTTCCCGACAGCGGCCAGATCGTCATCGGCGGGAACGATGTGACCGCGCTGCCGCCGCGCCAGCGCCAGATTGCCATGGTGTTTCAAAGCTACGCCATTTTTCCGCACCTCACCGTGTTTGAAAATATCGCCTTTGGTTTGCGCATGCGCCGCGAACCCAACGACGCGGTAAAGCCCAAAGTCGAACGAGCCGCCGCCATGTTGAATCTGGAAGCCTTTCTGGGGCGCTACCCGGCCCAGCTATCCGGCGGGCAGCGCCAGCGGGTTGCCGTGGCGCGGGCGATTGTGATGGAGCCAAAGGTGCTGCTGATGGACGAGCCGCTTTCCAATCTCGATGCCCTGCTGCGGCTCAACTTCCGCGCCGAACTCAAAAAGCTGGTGCAGGAACTGGGCGCGACCACGATTTATGTGACCCACGACCAGGTGGAAGCCCTGAGCCTGGGCAACCGCATCGCCGTGATGCGCACCGGCGAGATTGTGCAATGCGCAGCGCCGATGCAGGTCTACGACCGCCCGGCGACCGAGTTTGTGGGCAGCTTCATCGGCAACCCGCCGATGAATTTTCTCTACGGCCAGCTTGAATGGCGCGGCGGTGCCATGCGGCTGGTGTTTGGCGACCACGGCTTGAACCTGCCGGGTACGTATCCTATTCCCGACCGGCGCATGGTGCTGGTGGGCGTGCGGGCCGAAAACATCGAGGCCCTGGCCGAGCCAACCCCCCAGGCCCTGCCCGCACGGGCCGAGGTAGTTGAGCCGCTTGGTTCCCACCTGCTGATCACCGCCACGCTGGGGCAGCAATCGGTTAAAATTGTGGCGAAAACCGATTTTCCCGCCTTTCCAGCCCAGCCGATCTGGTTGCGCCCGGAGGTGGACAAGTTGCGCTGGTTCGACACCGAGACCAGGCGTGAGATCAGCAGTGTCTGAGTTGACCGTGGAACTGGCAGGCGAGACGCTCCTGCTCCTGCCAGAAAAAGCGCTCTACTGGCCCCGCAGCGCCACACTATTTGTGGCCGATGCCCACTGGGGCAAGGCGGCGGCCTTTCGCGCTGCCAGCCTGGCCCTGCCCGGCGGCACCACCAGCGCCGACCTGGCCCGGCTCAGCGGGTTGCTCCAGCGTTTTGGGGCGCAGCGCCTGGTGCTGCTCGGCGACGTGCTGCATGCCAAAGCAAGCCGCGCCCCCCGCACGCTGGAAGCGGTGGCGGCCTGGCGGGAACGGCACGCTGAGCTAGACGTATTGCTGGTGCGGGGCAACCACGACGAGCGGGCCGGTGACCCGCCGCCGGAGTGGCGTTTCACATGTGTACACGAGCCGCACCCCGAGCCGCCGTTTGTGTTTTGTCACCACCCGGCCACCCACCCGGCGGGCTACGTGCTGGCAGGTCACCTGCACCCGGCGGTGGAGCTGCTGGGCGCGGGGCGGCAGCGCGAACGGCTACCATGCTTCCACTTCGGCCCCGGCGTGGGCGTGCTGCCCGCCTTTGGCAGTTTCACCGGCACGGCCCTGGTGCGGCCCCTCCCCGGCGACCGGGTGTTTGTAGTGGCGGAGGACGAGGTGGTGAGCATTGAGAGGTGAGCATTGAGCATGAAGAGTGTTTCGCCATTTCTGGTTGTGCATCCCCCTACAATGTTGTAGAATACACAAGAATACAACCGCATACTAGGGAGAACACATGGCAAAACCGACGACTATTCGAC
>JALONX010000814.1 GCA_025454695.1 Chloroflexaceae bacterium | reverse complement strand
AAAGGTTACTGAACCAGGGCCAAAACATTGGGTAAAAGTTATATTGTTTACAACAGGCGTTGTGTCATTTATAATGGTAAGAGTAGCTCGGCCAGGGCAGGTATTTCCTGGTACCAGAACTTCTACAGAATACTCCCCAGGCCCAGTAGCAATATAGGTAGGGCTTGTAGCACCAGGAATAGGATTAGTGCCTAAAAACCATTGGTAAGATGCCCCTGTTATCTGCACAGAAGCTGAAAGGGTTTGTGGGGTGTTATCACACATTTCTACTACCGCAGGAAGAACAACACCAGTAGGTCCTAATATTTGAACCCCAATATCAAAAGACCCTCCTTCTAAAAACACTCCAGAATTGAATGCGGTATCTACAGCATCGGCTATTACCATTTTAAAATGATAAGATTGACCAGGAACTGAATGCCCACGAGCTGATCAAGCTCAAGTTTCTGGAATTCCATGATGAAAAAGAGCAACTCTCCGAAGAGATCGCGAGCCGCACCACCAGCACGCTGGTGAGTCTGGTTGGCTTCACCGCCGTCTTCTACCGCCAACACCCCGACTGGGAGCAGCGCACCATTGCTCTCCCGGCGGCGTGACAAGTGCCGAAGGGCGAGGGCGTGAGGCCAAAGGAAATAAAGGAAATGAGGGAAATGTTCTGAGCATCAGGTCGTCATTTCCTTTAATCCCCTTATTTCCCACAGCGTAAGCCATTACGGATTACGTTTTACGTTTCACGTTTTCCCCTCAGCGCCGCACCAGCGGCAAAAAGATGCGCAGTTGCCCCGGTTGCGGTTGCGGCGGCGGGGTGGGCTGCGGTATCGGGCTGGGCTGCGGCGTCGGCCCGGTGGTTGCCGGGGGCGTGCCGGTGCGCTGGTAGTTGCCCCGGCCCGTACACCAGAGGCAGCGGGCGCTGGCCGTTCCCGGCAAGTCGTAGGCCACCACGCCGCTGGCCACCGTGCCCAGCACAATTTCCAGATCAGCGTCAGCATCAATATTCGCCAGGGTGGGCGCACCAAGCGAACCGTTCCAATTGCCGCTGAGCGGGGCGGGCAGGTTCACCGCATGGAGCTGGTTACCCTGGCTATCGAGGATATGCAGCTGCCCAACCCGGTTGTCGCCCTTTTCCGGCCACGAGGTAAAGATTACCTCCGCTTTGCCATCGTTGTTGAGATCGGCCACGGCTGGCTCGCTGGCAAAACGAATGCCGCTGCCGGGCACGTCGTAGGGCCAGTTGCCACGGGGCTGTTTGTCGAGCCAGCGGGCATGCAGCTTGCCATCGTAGGATGGGTAGAGGATTTCCTTTAAGCCGTCGCCATTCAGATCGGCCACCCCTGCATTAGGTGCGTTACTTTCGATGCGATTAAAATCTTGCGAAAGCGGGGCGCTGCCTGGCCCCGGCGCTGGGATGGCCGTCCAGTCGAAGCCGCTCCCGCTCCAGCGACTGCGGTCAGCCTTCAGCAGAAAGGGCATTTCGTACAGGTCGGTGTAGGGGCTAGTCGCGCAGTTGTAGACATTGCCGACGACAACGATCTCGGGCACGCCGTCGTTGTTCACATCAGCGATGGTGGGGGCGCTGTTGGCGAAATTGGGCCGGTGTTCGGTGCCGCAGTTGGCAAAGCCCCGCAGGTCAACCGCGTTGTCCACATGCACGCCCACCTGGCTCCAGACTTTGCCTGCCCCGTAGATGGGACTGGCGGGCAGCTGGTTGCCGTTGCGGTCGAGAGCAGTGATGTAGTGGGTGTCGGTCGGGCCGATCAGCTCCTTGAAGCCATCGTTGTTGAGGTCGGCCACAGCAACGTTGTTGTTGTACATGCCCCAGCCAAACCCCGCTTCACCATCGCGGCGGGCGGGCCAGCCGGGGCGCACACCGCCATCGGCGTTGAGGACGTTGAGCTGCTTTGTGGCCCCATTGCCCGCCCGCCCAACGATGATCTCCTGCCGCCCGTCGTTTTCCAGGTCGGCCACAGCCAGGGTGCGCAGCTCGCCCAGGCCGAAGGGGTTGCGAGTCCACACCACGCCGCCCCGGTTGTTGTAGACGGTGAGCTGGTCGCCGCCGCGCCCAACGATGATTTCCAGCGAACCATCGCCGGTCAGGTCGGCCAGTGCAATGCCGGGCCAGATGCGGTTGGGGTTGGCGGCCCGCCACTTCAGGCTGCCATCATTGCCGTTGAGTGCCACCAGGTCATACGCACCCCAGATTACCTCGACTGAACCGTCGCCTTCCATGTCGGCCACGGCGGGCGAGGCATACCAGCCGGTCTGGCACCAGCTGCTGAAGCAGCCGCCCCGCTGCCACTTCAACACCGGCGCAGCGACGCTGGCCTGGGCTGGTGGAGCAGCGTCGGCTGGCCACGATGAGGTCAGCAACACGCCTACAATCAGCAACATCACGGGCAAAAGGCGTTTCGCAGCATGCATAACCCGTTCCTCCTGTTGGATAGTAGATGATGGTAGAATCGCGGCCCCATTGTACAGGAGTTATGCGACTGCGTGTGTAGCGGGAAGTGGCTGGCACAGCTTTTGCAATAGTTTGTTGCAGCATAATCATGCAAAGGAGGCACCGATGGCTGTGCAAACAACAACGCCCGTGGAAGGGCAAGATGTGGCCCGCTGGCTTACCTTCACCAGCTTCTGGGGTTCAATGTTCTACCTGTTGAGCTGTGTGAGTCTCGTGCTTACCCACCGTCGCCAGCCAGTGAAGCTGCATGGGCCGACGATGCTGCTGGGCCTTGCCATGCACCTCAGCACCTTTGTCACCCTTGGCTCGGCAGGCAGTGCGCTCTTCTCGCTGCTGCGGGGCAAAAGCACCACCGAGATCTCCGAAGAGCGGATCGGCAGTGGGCAACTGGAACGCAGCACCCTGGTGCAGGGCCTTGGCGGGGCTGCCGGGGCGGTGGTGCCCTTCGCGCTGGCGGCGGCCAGCCTGCGGGTGGCCGAACACTACACCGGCGAGCATGCTGTTGCGCCCGCAGCCGGTGTGCGCCTGCCCCAGGCCCTGGCGCTCATGGTGGGACTCACCGGCCTCACCTCACTGGCGGTGAGCCGCATCGCCGGGTGGGTCGCCCGCGACGCGAAACGGGGATCGTAACCACTACGTTAACCGGGTGACATGCAGGGCTGGTTGCAGAGCGGGATACGAAAAATCGTATCCCGCTCTTGTTGTTAACACCAGGTAGGCAGTCGCCAATCGAGCCGGAAGGTTGGAGGGTCACAGGCTCTCCAACCTTCTCTTTTTTTACCGCCTTGACGAGCCGCAAAGGAGATCGT
>JALONX010000813.1 GCA_025454695.1 Chloroflexaceae bacterium | reverse complement strand
TGGGCGGCGAGAAGTTTTTTGACATCAAATGCCGGGCTTCTGGCCTGTGGCCTGCGGCGGCGGTGGTGGTGGCCACGGTGCGGGCGCTGAAGAGCCACACCGGTAAATATAAAATTACGGCGGGCAAGCCCCTGCCGCCGGAACTGCTTGAGGAAAACCCCAACGACGTGTATGTGGGTGGGGCGAACCTGCGCAAACAGATCGAGAATGCCCGCAGCTTTGGCGTGCCAGTGGTGGTGGCGCTCAACGCCTACCCTGGCGACGCGCCCAGCGAAGTCGAGGCCGTGCGCCAGATCGCCCGCGAGGCTGGCGCGGAGGACATGGCCGTCAGCACGGTGTTCGCCGAGGGCGGGGCAGGCGGCGTTGACCTTGCCCGCAAAGTTGTGGCTGCCGCCGAGCGTTCACCCCAGCCCACGCCCCAGTTTCTCTACCCGCTGGAAATGCCGATTAAGCAGAAAATTCACACCCTGGCCACAACGATTTATGGTGCCGCCGATGTGAGCTACACGCCCCAGGCCGATGAGCAGATCGCCGCGTATGAGTCCAACGGCTTCGGCACCTTGCCGATCTGCATGGCCAAAACCCAGCTGAGCCTGAGCCACGATGCGAAGCTGAAGGGCGCTCCGACGGGCTACACTTTTCACATCCGCGAAGTGCGGGCCAGCGTCGGCGCGGGCTTTATCTTTCCGCTGGCGGGCGACATGGTCACCATGCCCGGCCTCGGCGCGGAGCCAGCCGCCGTCAGCATTGACATTGACGAGAACGGCAACACGGTGGGACTGTTTTAAGCGCTGAGCCGTTTGCAGTCACCAGTTTGCAGTTGGCAGTCAGTCTTGAAGTTCCCCTACCTGCCCTGCCTGCCCTGAGCGAAGCCGAAGGGAGCTTGGCGAAGGGAGTTTGGCGAAGGGCTTGTCGAAGGGGTTGCAGCGGAGATGCTGCCGTGTATAGGTCACGTTCGTCGGCCCATTGCAAACTGCTAACTGGTGAACTGCCAACTTTTCTCTATCTCTGCGTCTCTGCGCCTCTGCGTTTAGCTGCGTTTGCCCTCGTTGTCATCCCACAACGCCCAGTTGTTGAATATATGTAAAATTCGCTACCTTCCTATGTTACAGTAGTGCCGTACCCAATGCTTGCGCAGGAGCGTCCGGTGAATCCTACTGTTCAGTCCGGTGTCCACCCCACGCATGCCCCCAGCGGCCAGATTGGCCCCAATGCGATTATTCGCACCGTGCAGGCGCTGACCGAGCGCTACGGTGAAGCCCGCACCCACGAGTTGTTGCGGCGCGTGGGCCATGCTGCCCTGATCACCTCTCTTCCCGCCGTGATGATTGATGAACAGGAGTTTCTTGCGCTGATGCAGAGCCTGCGCAAGCAGCTGGGGCTTGATGAAACGGGTGCCATTTTGCAGCGTGCTGGTGAACTGACCGCTGGTTATGTCATCGGCAATCGCATCCCTGGCCCGGTGAAGCTGCTGCTGAAGCTGCTGCCCCGCAGCCTGTCGTTGCGCATCCTGTGCAGCGCCATTCAGCAGCATGCATGGACATTTGTGGGTAGCGGCGAGTTTCATTACCGCCTGGGGCGCAACCCTCAATTCAGCATCACCAACTGCATTGAGGCGCGGCAGGTGCAGGCCGCCACCCCGATCTGCCATTTCTACCAGGCCGCCTTTGAAACCATGCTGCGCACCCTGATTGACCCGCGCACCTGTGTGGAGGAAATCGCCTGTTGTGCATGTGGTGGTGATGCCTGTGTCTTCCGGTTGACATTTGATGCAAACATAGACCGGAGACCGGGGCCAGAACCGAAAAGTATGAAGTATGATGTATGAAGTATGAATCAGGATCTTCTGCGTTACGCAGCACGCAGCACGCAGTACGCAGCACCCTTCGACTTCGCTCAGGGCAGGCCCAGTTCTTGGTTCTATGCCTGTAGTTCAGTGTTTGTAGTACAAAGGAGCAACGCCGATGAAGATTATGCTCATTCAGCCCAACTACCACGCGGGTGGGGCCGAGATCGCCGGGAACTGGCCGCCAAGCTGGGTGGCCTATATCGGCGGGGCGTTAAAGGGGGCCGGGTTCAGCAACATCCGCTTTGTGGATGCGATGACCAACAACATCCCCAATGAGAGTTTGAAACAGATTATTGAGAAGAACCAGCCTGATGTGGTGCTTGCCACTGCCATCACGCCGATGATTTTTAAGGCTCAGGATACGCTCGAAATGGCCCGTGAGCTGTTGCCCAACGCCAAGCTCATCCTCGGCGGCGTTCACCCCACCTTCATGTATGCCCAGGTGTTGAACGAAGCGCCCTGGATTGACTACATTGTGCGCGGCGAGGGCGAAGAGATTATCGTCAATTTGCTGCGTTCGATAGAAGCGGGCAGCGACCTGAAGGATCGCCACACCATTCAGGGTCTGGCCTTTCTCTACGAGGGCCAGGTGGTGGCCACAGCGGCCCACCCGCCGATTGAAGACCTGGATTCACTCACGCCCGACTGGAGCCTGCTGGAGTGGGAAAAGTACATCTACGTGCCGCTGGATGTGCGCGTGGCCGTGCCGAACTTCGCCCGTGGCTGCCCCTTCACATGTCGCTTCTGCTCGCAGTGGAAGTTTTGGCGCAACTACCGCGTGACAAAGTTGGCTTCTTTATTCTGGCCGACGAGGAGCCGACGATTAACCGCAAGAAGTTTGTGGCCCTGTGCGAAGCCCTGGTGAAGCGCAAACTGCCGATCTACTGGGGCATTAACACCCGCGTGACCGACATTTTGCGCGATGAGTCGCTGCTGCCGCTCTACCGCAAAGCGGGCCTGGTGCATGTTTCCCTGGGCACCGAGGCCGCCGCCCAGATGAACCTGAATCGCTTCCGCAAAGAGACCACCATTGAGCAGAACAAAAAGGCGATCAAGCTGCTGCAACAGCACGGCATGGTGGCCGAGGCCCAGTTTATTATGGGCCTGGAAAGCGAAACGCCGGAGACGATTGAGGAGACCTACCGCTACTCGCAGGACTGGAAGCCCGACATGGCCAACTGGAACATGTACACGCCCTGGCCCTTTGCCGAGCTGTTTGAAGAACTGGGCGACCGGGTGGAGGTGCGCGATTACAGCAAGTACAACTTCGTCACCCCCATCATCCAACCCGACTCTATGTCGCGTGAGGATGTGCTGAAGGGCGTGTTGCGCAACTACGGGCGCTTCTATTCCAAGAAAGCCTTTCTGGAATACCCCTTCATCCGCGACTCGTTTAAGCGCCACTACATGATGGGCTGCCTCAAAGCCTTCGCCAAGACCACCTTCGAGAAGCGCTTCTACGACATCGGGCGGGTGCATGTCAGTGGCTTGCACGCCGATGTTGACCTGGGCTTCGACCAGTCGCGTATCCTTAGCAGCGAGGAGATTATGGAACTCAAGGCGGCCCGGCCCGACCTCAAGGCCGACATTAATTACACGGGCACGGTGCTGGCCTGCGGTGGCGGCCCCGAGACGGAGTGACCGGAGACCGGAGTCAGCACCACCGAGAGCCGAGAGCCGCACTTCGGCTCTCGGTTTTTGATTCCTGAGAGTGAACACAAAGTTCGCCCCTACAAGTTTTCGATTCTGGATTTCTGCATTAAAATAAACACGTTCATTTTTGGGGCTTCAAAAACGCCGCATGCTCCGGTATACTCTCTCGTGTGTATCAGCAGTTCGCGGGAGTTGAAGATGGCGCGAGTCCAGCGAGTCATCATTATTGGTGGAGGGATTGGCGGGATTGCCGCAGCTCTGGCGTGCCAGCGCGTGGGTCTGGAGGTGCAGGTGTATGAGCGTGCTGATGCGCCGCGTGAGCAGGGGGCTGGCCTCTGGCTCTGGGCGAATGCGCTGCATGCGCTGGAGCAATTGGGACTAGCTGAGGCGGTGCGTGCCGCAGGCATACATGCTTCAGCAGGACGAATCAGCGATTGGCGTGGGCGAAGTATTGTGCATGATCTGGCCGAAGCAACGCCAACGGTGGCCCTGCTACGGGGTGAGTTGCTGGCGGTACTCCGACAAGCCTTGCCCGCCCGCAGTCTCAGACTCGGGGCGGCGTGTTGTGCCGTTGCGCAGGACGGGGCGACGGTAACGGCGCAGTTTAGCGATGGCAGCAGTGCAGCGGGCGATGTACTCATTGGCGCTGATGGCGTGCATTCGCTTGTGCGGGCGCATCTGCACGGGCCACAAGCGCCGTGTTATGCAGGCTTCCAGGCCTATCGGGCAGTCGTTGCCTTCGACCATGCACGGATTGCGCCTGGTGTAAGTTGGGGTGTGGGGATGCGTGTTGGCATGATGCCGTTACGAGACGGACGGGTGAATTGGTTTGCCGCTCGCAATGAAGCTCTTGATAGCCCGACGCCCGCTAATGTGCATGGGCTGTTGCTGAACGATTGTGCCGCCTGGCACGCCCCCATTGCCGATTTGATCAGTGCAACCGACCCCAACGCCATCTTGCGCCACGCCGTATGGTTTCGTGCCCCGCTGCGTCACTGGGGGCGGGGGCGCATCACGCTGCTAGGTGACGCAGCCCACCCGCTGACGCCGAGCCTGGGCCAGGGAGCATGCCTGGCGCTCGAAGACGCGCTGATGTTGGCGACGAGCCTGCGCGACGAAGCCGATGCACCAACGGCCTTGCAGCACTACGAGCGTATGCGCAAGCGTCGTACAGCGGCAGTTGCTCGTCAGGCGCAACTCATTGATTGGCTGGCCTGTCTGGAGTCGCCCGTGCTGGCAGCGCTGCGAAATAGGGTGGTGCGCCAGCTGCCCGCTGCACTGCGTGCCCGCCGTTTGTCCTGGATTGTGAATTACCACTCGCCTGCATTGTAGCCAATACAACATTTTCTATCATGTTGAGGTGAGCTATGCCTGACTGGAGCTACCAGACGCTCTTTCGACCACTGCTCTTTCGTCTGCCCGCGCAGCAGGCCCGTTCGCTGACGCTGCGGGCGCTCGGCCTGCTCGGCGCACACGAGCTTGGCCCGCGCATTATCGCGCTGATGGGGCACACCCAGCCGCCCGCTAGCCTGGCCCGCACGGTGGCTGGTGTGCCTTTAGCAACACCAGTTGGCATTGGTGCAGATTTGCCCGGCAACGACGTGGCACTGGCCGCCTTTGCCCGTTTTGGGGTCGGCCTGGTCGAGCTGGGGCCAGTGGCGCAACAGGACTGGGCCGCAGCCGCGCCGCCCGAACGGCAGGCAGCGGCGGGCAGTATCGTGCTGTATGGTGATAGCCTGCTTGCCGCCGAGACGCTGGTGCAGCGCCTTGCCGCTTGCACCGTGCCGCCGACGCAGGTGGCTGTGCGCCTTGGCCACATGCCGGGTGCGAGTGCCGAGGCTGCTGCCGCCGAACGGGTGCTACTGCTGGGCCAGCTTGCACCGTGGGCCAGGCTCTTCACACTGACTCCACCGCCGCCCGACTGGTCGTTAGCGGGCTGGCAGACCCATGTAGCTAGCCTGGTGCAGGCCGCTGCTGCGTGGCAGCGCCCGTTGCTGGTTGGCGTTGCCGCCGACGACGGGCCAGCGCGCATGGAACAGGTTGTGCGTGTGGCGTTGGAAGCAGGCGCGGCGGGCGTGCTAATTTGTGGTGGGGCGGCAGGCGCGGCGGGCAGCCGCCTGCTGGGTCGTCCCGCGTACACAGCAACGCTGAACGCCGTGCGCCGCCTACGTGCAACATGGCCTACCACGGCGCTGGTGGCAGCGGGTGCGACTCACGAACCCGCCGATGGACTGGCATTGCTGGCCGCAGGAGCCGACGTGTTGCAGTTGGATGCGGGCCTGGTGTTGAGTGGGCCGGGTTTGCCCAAACGCATCAACGAGGCGCTGCGTTTTCAGCTGGAAACACCACAGCAGCCCATGCAGCCGCGTACATGGCGCAGCTGGCCGGGTACGAGTTGGCT
>JALONX010000812.1 GCA_025454695.1 Chloroflexaceae bacterium | reverse complement strand
CGACAGTCGCTGCTGCGATTTGCGGGCTATGCCGTGATGCTACTGGCGGTGGTCATTATTGGCCTGCCAGTGTACTGGACAGTGGTTGGCTCGTTTAAGACCTCGAACGAGATCTACAGCTTTCCGCCGACATGGCTTCCGCTCAACCCGACGCTGGAAAACTACCCCGAAGCCTGGAACGCGGCCCCCTTTGGGCGCTACTACATCAACAGCATTATCACCACCGTGATTGGCACGCTGTGCGAGATTGTGCTGGCCGTCACCTCGGCCTATGCGCTGGTGTTTTTGCGCTTTCCCAAAAAGGAGTGGCTTTTTCTGCTGCTGCTGGCGGCGCTGATGGTGCCAGAAGAGATCACCATCATCCCAAACTATCTGACGATTGCCCGCCTGGAGTGGATCAACACCTATGAAGGCATCATCGTGCCGGGGGCTTCAATTGCATTCGGCACGTTTTTATTGCGGCAGGCCTTTCGCTCCCTGCCGTTTGAAGTGTTGGAGGCGGCCCGGGTTGATGGCGCAAGCCACATGCGTATTCTGCTGCATGTGGTGCTGCCCATGGCCCAGCCCGCCGTGGTGACGATGGGCCTGCTTTCGCTGGTGGCCAAGTGGAATGAATTTCTCTGGCCGCTCATCGTCACCAACAGCACGGAGATGCGCACCCTGCCGATTGGCATTCTCTGGCTGCGAAACCAGGAAGGACTCACCGACTGGGGCGTGGTGATGGCCGGTTCGCTGTTTGTGATTGTGCCCGTGCTGCTGGTCTTCCTCTGGGTGCAGCGCTACATCGTTGATGGCATCGCCGCTGGTGCGGTGAAAGGGTAAGTTTGCTACTGCGTACTGGGTTCTGGTGCGGTGGTGTGGTTCGCCTACGCGGCGGGCGGCAAGGGGCCACCCGGCCCCCTGCACCCCCGGCCCCTTCGATACACTCAGGGCAGGCAGGGGCTACGCCCCTTGAAACCCCAAAGGTACGTTTCTACCATGCAGACAGATGGTGGCGCACGCCTCCGGGCTGCTGAGAACGTTATTTTCTGAACGACGTGTGATGACGAGCGTCTTTGTATGACGATTGGTGCCTGCTGAGTTGCTTACGTGAAGTACATCAGTGTTCTGTAAACAACGTTTCTTTGTTGACCATGACCTCCATGTCATTCCGAACCCATTCGTTGCACGCAGGGCAGGCGGAGTGAGGAATCTGCATTGCAGTGCATTGAAGACCCCTCCCTGCGGTCGGGGTGACAACGTCCGGCAGTACAACACAACGTCGTTGACAGAGCAATCAGGTTAGATAGGCAACAGGCGAGGCATGTGTCCCCAGCCGCGTCGTTGGGTTAGGTGTCACCCATGCGGGGCGCAGCGCCCGCAGACTACCACACTTTGGCATAACCTGCGTGTGGGAGAAGAAGAAAGACAAATAATTCGCAGTACGGATTGCTGATCGTGGATAACAGATTCCCCAAGAGAGAACAAGGAGAACAACGTGAGTGAACAAGTGACCCGACGGAAGTTCTTGCGCGGCCTGCTACTTGGCAGCGGCGCAACCCTGCTGGCAGCCTGTGGTGGCCAGCAAGCCGCTACGCCCGCCGCTACCGCCGTGCCCGCCTCGGCAGCTACCGCTGCTGCGCCCGCCGCTGCCGCCACCGCCCCCGCCGTCGTCAGCCAGACCGGTTCGGGCGTCAACATCACCTACTGGGGGTCGTTCAGCGGCAACCTGGGCGAGGCCGAGCAAGCCATGGTGCAGATGTTTAACGAATCACAGCAGGACGTGCAAGTAACTTACCAGTTCCAGGGCAGCTACGAGGAGACCGCCCAGAAGTTCACCGCCGCATTGCAGGCCCGCACCATTCCCGACGTGATTCTGCTTTCGGATGTCTGGTGGTTTGGCTTCTACGTGGGCGAAGCGATTACGGCCCTGGACGAACTGGCCACCGGCGCGGGCATGGACTTTGCCGACTTCGAGCCGGTGCTACTGAACGAGGGCGTGCGCCAGAACAAGCACTACTGGATTCCCTTTGCCCGCAGCACGCCGCTGTTCTACTACAACAAAGACCTGTTTGCTGCTGCTGGCCTGCCCGACCGCGCTCCGGCCACCTGGGCCGAGTTCGCCGAATGGGCACCGAAGCTGACCAAAACGGACGGCAGCACTATGACGCAGGCCGCTTTTGTGCATCCCAATGGGGCCAGCTACATCGCCTGGCTGTTCCAGGGCGTCACCTGGCAGTTTGGTGGCACCTATTCCAAGCCCGACTTTACCATGACGCTGGACGACGCCAACACCATGCGGGCCGCTCAGTTCTACGCCGACACGGCGAACAAGGAGAAGTGGGCGCTGCTTTCGGCGGACATCAATAAGGAGTTTGTGGGCGGCACCGCTGCCACGATGATGGCCTCAACCGGCGCACTGGCGGGGATTATCGCCAACACCGAAGGCAAGTTCCAGGTGGGCACCGGATTCTTGCCACTGGAACAAGAGGGCGGGCCGTTTGGTTGCTGCACCGGCGGCGCGGGCCTGGCCATCCCTTCAGGCGCACCAGCAGAAAAGCAGCAGGCCGCCATGCAGTTCATCAAATATGTCACCGACACCGAGCCTGCCGCGATCTGGGCGCAGCGCACCGGCTATATGCCCGTGCGCAAAAGCTCAAAAGAGAGCCAGACCATGCAGGCCTTCTTCGCCGAGAACCCCAACTTCAAGGTAGCCGTGGATCAGTTGCCCAAAACCCGCGCCCAGGATGCCGCCCGCGTTTTCGTGCGCAACGGCGACCAGATCATCGGCAGGGGCCTGGAGCGGGTAATCGTGAAGCAGGAAGCGGTCGAAACGGTCTTCAAGGAGGTCAACGCCGAGCTGACCACGGCAGCCAAACCCATCCTTGATGATTTAAAGGCGATTGAGGGGTAATGACGTGAGTCGTAGTGCGGACTTCAGTCCGCGTGTAGTGGCGGACTGAAGTCTGCACTACGACCCATCCTTGTTAGCCTTGCTTTATGCGCTCGGCCACATGGCTGGCCGCATCGGCGACGGGCAGCGGTCGCCCGGCTACTTCGGCCAGAATCTCCTCGGGCACGCGCCAGTCCTGGTAGAGAATGCCCATTTCCAGCCCCAGCAGCACCCGCCGCAGGTTGATCACCTCGGCCCGCAGGTGGGCGAGGGTTTGTTCTTCCAGGTAGGGCTTTAGTTCCACCCCGTAGGTGTCCAGCATCTGCACCAGACCAAGGGCGGCCTGGTCAATCTCCATAATGGCCTGTTCATGCATGGCCGTCTCCTTATAATTTCACCGCGAAGGG
>JALONX010000811.1 GCA_025454695.1 Chloroflexaceae bacterium | reverse complement strand
GGGCCAGTTCGGGTTTGATGGCGATGATAAAGCTCATCGGCACCAGAATGCCCGCCACGGTTTCAAACATCAGCAGGCCGCCCGGCACCACCATGTAACCAAGCTGGCTGGTGTCGTCGGTGGCGCGGGCCATAATGTCGCCCACCCGCTGGCGGTCGTGAAAGGTCTTGCTTTTGGAGAGCAGACTCGCGTACAGTTCCTGGCGGGCGTCAGCCTCGAAGCGGGCGGCGATGTTCTCGGCAGAAACCGCCCCGGTGAGGCCGGTAAAGCCATCAATCGCCAGCAACACCATAATCGTCAGCGCGATCATCAGCAGGCTGTTGGCGCTGGTGGGGCTAATAATCTCCTCTGCTGCCTGGCCCACCAACACCTGGGCGTAGGAGAAGGCGGCCCAGGCGGTGGTGTAGGCTCCTACCGCCAGCAACAAAAACCAGCGATAACGCCAGATGTGCGAGAAGATCCAGCGGGCCGGAGTCGACTCATCGTACTGATACAGGTTCTGGACGGTGAATTCGCCGCGTTGCGCCACAGCTACCTCCTACACAAGAACCGAGAACCGAGAACCGAGAACCAAGAGCCAACTCAGAGCGAACGTTGCTGGAAACCTGGTGCTCTACGGAAACTCAAACAAAACGGCTACGGGCGAAGGGGTACGCCCACAGCCGGTGCAATCAACACGGAAGTTCGTTTCCTCTATCTACCATACCACACATTGGTAGATGCAACCATCAGTCGCAAGGTGGATATTGTGTTTATCCGCAGATAACGCAGATTACGCCGATGGCTTGGCTTTCAAATCTGTGTAATCGGCGTAATCTGTGGATGTTTACTGGAGCGCCGATAGTGTGAACAAAGAGATTAGCGCACTGGCAGCCAGGCCACTGCATCGGCCCAGATGCT
Organism: Chloroflexaceae bacterium; assembly: GCA_025454695.1. Classification (GTDB taxonomy): domain Bacteria; phylum Chloroflexota; class Chloroflexia; order Chloroflexales; family Chloroflexaceae; genus JALONX01. Next base: position 4,899 of record JALONX010000811.1, on the reverse strand, counting down.
GCTGTTGCTGTCGCCTGCGAGGGTGCTGAGAATAACCGAGGGGCCATCTGCGGGGTCAAAGTCGTAGGTGCCGAGGTCGGCCCAGCCGTTGCGGTAGAGTTCCACATTGACCGTGACCATGCGCTCGCCGCCGCTGTAGCGCACCAGGTAGCGCATCTCTTCTGAGTCCACCAGTCCGCTGAGGGCATAGGGAATGTAGGCCAGCACGCGGTAGCGCCCGGCCTGCGGCAACTCTGGTTTCCATGTGGCAATGGCCGGTTCGGCCAGCGAGCGGGGGCGCAAGCGGTCGCCCGTGGCTCCCTGAATGCTGACCGCATGGAGCGACGCGCCGCCGTAGCCGGTGTCGCCCGGCTCCCATATGCCGGTTTTGCCAAAGTTGGGCGATGTTTCGTCCACCACCACTGCATCGGGCGGCGCTGGCTCACAGGGACTCATTGCATCGGCCCAGAGCCAGCGGCTGGGCTGGCCCACCGGGCGTTCCGCCCATGGGTCGGGGTTGGGGCTACACCAGCCGTAGGGGTCAACGTCGCGCCCCAGGTATTGCACCTGAAAGTGCAAGTGCGCCCCGGTGACGCAGCCGGTAGCCCCGGCGATGCCGAGCTGCGTGCCCCGCGTTACACGCTGGCCTGCCTCCACGCTCACCGCGTTAAGGTGCCAGTAGAGCGTGCGGTAGCCGTTGCCGTGGTCGAGAATCACCGCCCGGGCCGGTGTGAAGCAGCCATCTTCCGAATTGCCCGCAAACACCACCAGGCCATCGGCGGCGGCCAGCACCGGGTCGGGCGGCCTGGCAGCATAGTCCCAGCCGCTGTGGCCGTCGTAGGCAAAGGCGATGTCGGTTTCGGCTCGCCCCCAGAACGTCGTTAACGAGCCATTGCGGATGAGAAAGGGCGAGTCGTGGTCAAAGAAGGAGGTAATCTGCTTTGGCTCGGCCAGCGGGTAGCTGAGGAAGGGCTGAGCCGGGCCGGGCCAGTCGCTCGGCGGCGGGCGGGGGTCGCCAAACAGCCGGGTGTAGGTCGCCAGAAATGCTTCTACCTTTGCAGGCAACTCCTCGGGTTTGCTGCTCTGGGCCAGCAGCCGCATGATGGCATAGCGCGGCAGGCCCACGTTGGGCGGCGGGTCTTGCTTGCTGTCGTCGGCGAAGACCAGTTGCGGCAGCGGCGTGGTGCCGCGCAAGGCGTAGTCGCGGGTGGCCCGGCGCACCTCGCGGGTGGCCCAGAGAAACTGTGCGAACAAGCCCCGCTGCTGGCCGCCGTTGCCCTGAAAGCCCATAGCCCAGTCGGTCTGTTCTGGCTTGGGTTGGGCGGTAGAAAGCAGCTGGCTCTGCTGTTCCACCAGGGTCAGGAAGATTTTGGGGTTCAGGCTAAACAGGGCTGAACTGCTCACCAGAAACTCAGCCACTGAATGGGAGCGATCGCCGATCTGAAAGCGGGCTGTTTTCAGCGGGCCGGGCTGCGCGTCGAGAAAGGCCTGAATCTCTGGCCCGTAAAAGTTGGGTTCGTAGGTAAAGCGTTGCAGGCTGAAAAAGCCATCATCGGCGCTGCTACCAGCCTGTGGCACAAACGCTCCCGGTTCAGCCGGGCTATTCTGCTCACCAGAAGCGATGGGCACGGGCGCACCAATGGCGGTTGGTTCAGGTTGGCTGGCTACGCCTGGCGTGGCTGGTATGGCGGTAGGCGTGGTGGCAACACGCTGCTGATTGGTAACAAAGCGCACCACCAGCACACCCGACAGCCCCACAATCAAGGCCAGCAGCAGCAGCGCCATGCGGCGACGGCGGCGCACATTCACGTTACGTCGCCGGGGCGAGGGGAGTCGGTTACGAGGGCGGTAGGAGTAGCTCACAGCCTGGCATTATCGTAATGGAACGGTAGCGCCCGCAGTATAGCACAAAATGAGGAGTTCACCGCAGAGGACGCGGAGGTTTTCTGTCACCGCAGAAACGCCGAGGGCGCGGAGGTGGATTTGGCTTCCTCCGCGCCCTCAGTGTCTCTGCGGTGAACATGTGTGTTAGCGTTGGAATGCGCCGCGAACCCGCTCCAGCAGCTGCTCAGCGGCGGTCTGCATCTCGCTGATGTTTTCCTGCACCTGGCTACGGCTATCGGTGCTGAGCGAGTCCTCGTTTGGCAACAGCAGCCACAGCACAATGTAGAGCATCGCGCCAAAGCCGTTTAGCGCCGTCAGCGCCACAAAGCCAATCCGCACCAGCAGCGGGTCAATATTGCTGGCGGCGGAGAATTGTTGCAGGGGAAACAGGGACGGATTTTGGATTAACGATTGACAATTGACGATTGACGATTGACGGCACTCTTCGCGTTCGCTCAGCACTCAGCACTCAGCACTCACAGCTTCTCCGGGTCAATCCCAAGTTCCCGCAGCTTAGCCCAGGCCGCTTCCTTCGCAACCCGTTCGGTTTCGGCGCGTTGGGCTTCAGCTTCCCTGGCGGCCCGTTCGGCCTCAGCCTGTTGTTCGGCGTTTCTGGCCCGCCGGGCTTCGGCTTCCCTGGCGACCCGTTCAGCTTCGGCGCGTTGGGCTTCGGCTTCGGCGCGTTGGGCTTCGGCTTCGGCGCGTTGGGCTTCGGCTTCGGCGCGTTGGGCTTCGGCCTCGGCGCGTTGGGCTTCGGCTTGTTTGGCAGCGCGCTCGGCCTTGGCGAGCTTGGCGGCTGCCTGAGCTTGTTTGGTTGCTTCTAGCGCCTGCTGGGCCGCCTCCAGTGCCTGCTGGGCCTGGGCCTCCGCCGCCGTAAGCCAGCGTTGGCCATCGTCGCCGTAGAGCCGTAGGAAGTCATCATCGGGCACGAGCCATGCCTCCAACTCAGGACTCCAGAGGTGGCCCTTGGCATTCGGCTGCTGGGGCACCATCACGCCGTCTACCAGGTGCCAGCCCCGCAGTCGCTCGCCATTGTCAGAAATATAGGGCGGGTCGTTCGGGTCGTAGAGGTAGTATTCCTGCACGCCGAAGGCTGCATAGCGGCCCGGCTTCTCCTTCAGGTCTTTTTCCCATGTGGTGTCCGAGCAGATTTCAAAGGCAACCTGGGGTGGCGGGCGCTTGGGTTCGTAGGTGCGCCAGCTGCGGAACGTGCGCTTGCTCACGTTTGGTACGATCACACCCTTAAACAGGGCCACATCGGGCACCAGCGGGTTATCGTGGCGCTCCTTGCGCAGATAGATGTTCAAGTCGGCGGCGATAAACCAGCCGTATGCCCGATAGTGCCATTCGAGCAGACTCACCAGATAGCGCACCAACTGGCCCTGGATCGCGCTGGAACCCATCAAATCCTCCGTGGTTGGATATTCGTCGTAGAAGTGAGAAAATGGTTCGTCAGTCGTCTCAGGCTCGTCGGCAACAATCAGCGTTTCAACTGTCATGGCAACTGCCTTTCCGCTAGCAATTCGGGTCTGTGCCACCATACGAGTGCGCTATCGTATTGTATCAGAAGAGGGAAATAAAAGAGAACCGCCCTTTAGAGCGGTTCTTCTTATCTGCCAGTTGAGACAGCCCCTAATGAATTTTGACGATGGTCATCTTCATGGGGCCAGAGGGCGTGTGGACGGTGACTTTCTGGCGTGGCCGCTTACCCAGCAGGGCCGAGCCGATGGGCGACTCATTGGAGATTTTGCCTTCGCGTGGGTTCGCCTCAGCGCTCCCCACAATCGTCCAGGTCTCCTCTTCATCGTCCTCTTCCAGCTTCACGGTGACGGACGAGCCAACGCGCACTTCGCCGTTGGCGTGAGTATCTTCATCAATCATCGCCGCGCGAGATAGGATACTCTTTATGTCGCGGATGCGCCCTTCGAGCAGCGCCTGAGCCTTTTTGGCATCTTCATATTCGCCGCTCTCAGAAATATCACCAAGCTCTTTGGCAGCAGCAATGCGCTCAGCAACCTCTTTTCGCTCTACATTAACAAGCTGTTCAAGTTCAGCTTCAAGCCTTGCTCTGCCTTCACGGGTTAAATACGCGGGCTTGTCTGTCATACCATACTGCCTTCTCTGTAGCGATGGGAACTGGCATCTGGAAGGGCACGCGGCCCTGTTCCCACCCTGATTGTCTCCAAAAAAGCAAAGAACTGAGAGTACACCTCTCAGTTTGGGCCTCACGGCCACATCAGACACAAGATGGAACCGTTGATGGTTCTATTATAATTTATGGGCGAACGTTTGTAAAGACCTTGACGAATAGATACCGGTAGGTTACGATCTTGTCACTTTCATAGCAACAGGGAGTGCTGCATGGCTGAAGCCGTTAACCCAACGATTTTTCGCGCCTACGATGTGCGGGGCGTGGTGGATACCGATTTGACGGAGCCGGTGTACGAGCGCCTTGGCCGCGCTGTGGGCACCATGTTGCGGGCGCGGGGCGGGCGCACCATGGCGGTTGGGCGCGATGCTCGTCTCAGTTCGCCCCGTTTTCAGGCCGCCCTCATCGGCGGGCTGCGGGCTGCGGGCGTAGATGTGACTGACATTGGCGAGGTGCCCACGCCGGTGATGTATTTTGCGGTGGAACACCTGCACATGGATGGCGGGGCCGTCGTGTCGGCGAGCCACAACCCGCCCCAATACAATGGCCTCAAGCTGCGCCTGGCTCACCCCACCTACGGCAGTGAGCCGTTTCCGATGGAGGCAATTCAGGAACTGGCCCGGGTCGCCAACGGCAGCAGCTTTGCCGAGGGCAACGGCAGCCTGAGCCTGGCCGATGTGAGCGCCGCCTATGTGGCCAGTGTGGCTGCCGCCCTGCCACTGGCCCGGCAGCTGCCCGCTGGCCGTCGCCGCCCCCGCGTAGTGCTCGATGGCGGCAACGGCGTGGCTGGCCCCATCGGTGTGCGCACCCTGGAAGCGGTGGGCATCGAGGTGGTGCCGCTGTTTATCGAGCCTGATGGCACCTTTCCCAACCACCACCCCGACCCG
>JALONX010000810.1 GCA_025454695.1 Chloroflexaceae bacterium | reverse complement strand
TTCCACTTATCGCCGCCAAAGCCTGACTCAAGCCCCAATGTTCGCAGCGGCAAGGTGCCCGCGCGCGCGAAGACACCGCCGCCCAGATCGATGCGGCTGGTGCCGGCAATAGCGCCGCCCAAATGGCAATTGATCCCCTCTACCCCGAAATTGATGCTATCGGGCAATTGGTTCAACGGGGCGGGACAGGGAAGGTGGTGATTAGCCCGTTGATATTTGACGAGCACCTCCGCGACTTCTTCCAGCTGCGCTTTGGCCGACTCCAGGTCGGCGGTACGTTCCTTCACCCGTTGATCTAGATCGGCAACCAGATTGCTGATCTGGCCGAAGAGCCGAGCGTTTTGGAAGGCTTGCGAGGCCTGGCTAGCCAGGGTGAAGGTGACATCCGCCGCCTCCTGGTCATACTCACCGGATGTCTGGCTACCAACGGCCAGCACCCCTAGCAGTTCACCGCCTTGCAGCAGCGGCGCAGCAATCCACGAGCGCACATCCCAGCCCATGTGGGCCAGTTGGGCAAAGCGCCCATCCTTCAATACATTGCTGATCACCAGTGGCTTGCGGCTGGTGGCCAGATTGCGGAACAGCTCGCTGCTGCTTAAATCTACCCGCGTGGTAGACATACGCAGTGGATCGAGGCCGCGAGCTTCGGTGATGTGGAGGTAGTCATAGTCGCTGGCACGCAGCAGAATAGCGGCACTGTCGTAGGGCACAATTTCGGTGAGTTGGTCGAGCACCAGGGTTTGAATTTCGCTTTCCGAAAGGATGCTGGTGAATTTCTGGGCAACTTCACGCATGGTGTCGGCCATGCGGCGGCGGCCCTGCTCGACCTGGAAGAGAAAGGCACTTTTTAAGGTCTGGCTGGCCTGGTTGGCAAGAATTGAAAGGATTGAGGTCTGGCGCTCCTGCCACTCGTGGGGCTGCCGCATACCCACCCAGATCACGCCGAGACGCTCTTCTGGCGAACCAATCAGCACGCCAAGCATGCCACGAATGCCCAATTTTAAGGCCTGGGGATTCGGCTTCTGAGTCTCGCGCAAGTCGCTGACGGCCAGGGGGCCGCCACTGCGCAGCAGCTGTGCATTCAGGCCGTCATCACGGAGCTTCACACTTGCATCGGGCCGAAGCCCGTCACGGTCGGCCATCACCTGTTGCACCACTCGCCCGCGACTATCAAGACGCAGCACCGCACAAAAGTCGGCACCGGTGAGCCGCAGCGCTGCCTGGGCAACCAGCCGGTGGGCCTTGTCGGCGTCAAGCGTACCGGCCAGGTGGCGGGTTTCTTCAAACAGGGTGCTCATTTCGCTGGCGTGCTGGCTAGCCTCGTTCAGCAGCAGCGCGTTGTTGATGGCAACGGCGGCCTGGTTGGCAATAGTGGTTAAAAAACGCAGGTCATTATCATCAAAGGCGTTCACTTCGTAGCTTTGAATGTTGATAATGCCCAGCACCTTTTCATTAAAGATGAGCGGCGCGACCAGAAACGACTGCTCCACCTGGTCATCGCGGCCTTGCCGCCCAACCAGGGTGTTTAAGCCCATTGCAACTGCTTCTTCAAAATTATGCAGCAACAATGGCTGGCGATGGCGCAACACCCAGTCATTGGTACCGCCCGCCGGTGGGCTGGCCCGGTAGGTCATCTTCTTGCCGTCGTCGTAACAAATTGGGTAGGTAAAAAGATTGTTGGCTTCGTCGTAGAGCACAATCATGGATGTGCTCGTGTCAATAATTTGACCGATACTACCGTGAAGCTGTTCCAGAATCGCGCCCAAATCCAGGGTGGCATTCGTCGCAGCACTGCTCTGGTTGATAATAGTTAGCTCGCGAATACGGCGCTCACGCTCAGCAAACAGGCGCGCATTTTGCAGTGCCGCTGCCGCCTGGTCGGCCAAGCCCACCAGCAGCAGCATTTCGTCGGGTGTAAAGCGCCGCCGTTCATCCGTCATCACACTCAGCACACCGATGACCTTCTCCTGGTAGACGACTGGCACACCCATAAATGAAACCAGCCGATCGCGGTGCTGGAAGTCGAAGTCGGCGACGCCCGCCTCTTCGTCCACGTCCTCCACAATCAGTGGCAACTGGGTCTGGGCGACGCGGCCAATGAGGCCCCGGCCCACCGGCACCTGCATAGGCGACAGCGCACTGCCGTTCATCCCGGCCACCGCTGCCAGGGTCATCATGCCATCGCCCTCAATAATCCACAGAGCCACAGTGGAAACATTGAGCTGGCGACTCACCAGGTCGGTCAACTTGTCGAGCACCTGTTCCGGCAGCACCACCGAACTGAGGGTTCGGGCCGCTTCCAGCAGGGTGTAAAGTTCGCTAACTTTGCCTTGCAGGGCGTGGGCGTTGGCCTGCACTTCCGCAAACAGCCGCGCATTCACCAGAGCAGTGGCAGTCTGGTTGGCCACCGTCTGGCACAGCTCAATCTGCTCGCTGCTGAAGTAGCCACTGCGCCCCACAAAATCCAGGCCTACTGCAGCAATCACTTCGTCACCAGTGATGAGCGGCACCAGCGCAATGCTGCGAATATCCAGTATGCGGAAGACCTCGTGCGACACCACCGTGCGCGGGTCGTTTTGCGCATCGTGGGCCACCAGGGGCTGTTTGTGGGTGTCCAACCAATCTACCGCCGGGTTATCATTCAGCTGAATACGCACCGCGCCCGGTACATCCGTGGGCACATATTCAGCCACAATGGTGGCATAGCCGCTCGGGCGGTCGTAGATCACCAGACGCGCCTGATCCACACCGGTGGTACGAGCCAGCGCGTTGATCACAGCCTGGTAAATCTGGCCATGCTCCATCGTCGAGGCCGCCGCCAGCGACACATCGTTCAGCAGCCGTAGCTGATCCACCTGATGACGCGCCTGAGTAAGCAGCTGCGCATTGCGCACACCCAGGGCCAGCTGGTTCGCCACCGTGGTGAGCAGGGCCTGTTCGCGCTCGTCATAAAGGTTGGGCGTGTAGCTCTGTACTGAAATAACCCCCAGCACCTCGCTGTCGGCAACAAGTAGCGGCACGCCAAGCCAGGAGGCCGACGCCCGTTCGACATTCCCAAAGGACTCAGGTTGCAAAGACGAGTCTAGCTCGTAACGTGCCAGGTTTGTAAACAGCAATGGCTTTCGGCTGTTGACGATGGACGCTGTCAAGCTGTTGGGTGAAAGAGGCATTGCTTCCGTCGAAAGCTCTTCCTCGCCCTCATCCACCCAGAGCGAGAGGGGCAATTCATTGGTGGCCGGGTCATAAATGCAGATGTAGAAGGCATCTACCGGCAGGAACCCGGCCAGAC
>JALONX010000809.1 GCA_025454695.1 Chloroflexaceae bacterium | reverse complement strand
CCCGCCCGAAGATGTTCACCAACGCCCCGTGCAGGCCGCTTGGGTCGCCCGTGGTGTTGTCCTGCACCGTCAGCGTGGTGGGGCCAGCGTTGGGGGCCGGGCCGCTGCGCGGTGTCACCACAAAGAAGGCATTGGCCTGGCGGTTGCTGCTGGCCCCACGGGCGGTGAAGTTGTAGCAGCCATAGGGCCATTTGTTGGTGGTGCTGAAGGTGAAGTAGTAGTCGCCACCCCGGCTGGCGCGGAAGGCCCAGGGGAAATTGGCGGGCATGTCAATCACCCCATCGAGACCAGCGGGCGTGTTGGCCGTGTCGGGGCCAGTCACCACCGGGCTGAAGACGCGCCCATCGGGGAAGGTGAACGAGATAAACACCGGTTCACTATCCCAGAAGCCCTGCAATTCCGTCCCGAAATTACTGCCCTGAAAACCCGCCGGAATGGTGGCACCACCGAGGCGAGTACATGGAGCCGTGGTTGGGCCAAACACGAAGAAACGGGAGCCATCGGTTGCGAACGATGCTGCCGCAAAGACCCCCAGAATCAGCGCCAGGCCCAGGCTGAAGATCAGTCCAAAACGTCGAACATGTGGCCTTTCCATAGAAACAGTCCCCTCTTGCATCGTGAGCAGCGTGCTGCTCGGCGAAAACCTACGGGCCTGACTTAGCCGTGGGGACAGCAAGCTCCAACCCGCCAGCAGGCGCGTTGTGTCAGGGGCACGCAGCCCCACCACACTGATAGGCAAGCCCTGTACGTCTATGGTAGCAAGCAGAGGCTTTCACGAACAAGGTGCGTATATTACGGCAACCTGACAGTGCTGATAGATGGGTGATAGTAGGATGATGACCCGGCTGATACAGCGCTGAAGTCTTGCTCATCCATCTGGAGCTATGTGCTGAGACGCTGCTATAAACGTGAGTCTCCCTTGCCAGGGCATTTGATGATACAATAAAATAAAGCTACGTAACCACAAACAGAAACAACCATGACACAGTCAACACCATACGCTCTGCTCTACGACGGACGCTGCCGCTTCTGCACCAGCCAGTCGGAAAATATCGCCCGTTACGATGACGAACACAAGATTGCATTGCTCGACTTAAACGACCCGGCGGTACGTGCGCGCTTCCCCCAGATTACGCCTGAGGATGCCCAGCGCGAAATGCATCTGGTTGCTCCCGATGGCACCATCTACCGGGGGGCTGCGGCGGTGCGCCAGGCCCTGCTGCTGCTGCCTGCGCTGCGGGGGCTGGGCGAACTCATGCGCATTCCGGGGATAATGAACATTGCCAACCCGGTGTATGCTTTTGTGGCCCGCAATCGCTACCTGCTTGGCGGGCGCACCGACACCTGCGACGATGGCACATGCGACATTGCTCTGGGCCGCCCAACCCAGCCACCGCTTGAGAAAAACACGGGGCAATAGACTGTGACCAATCCAGCTACACGCCGCCACTGGCAACACCTGGTTCTCGTGAGTCTGGCGCTGCTGCTGGCGCTGCTGCCGGGCGCTGCTGCCGCATGTGGCATCCCGTTTGGGGCCAGCCTCCCGGCTGAAAAGGCGCTGATCATCCATAGCGGCGGCCAGCAGCAGATCATCACCACGGTGCAACTGGAAAACATCACCGGGGCGGCTGCGGTGGTGTTTCCCGTGCCCGGCGTGCCCAATGTGGATCAGCCAGCGGGGGCCGGAGAGCTGTTTGGCTACCTGGAGGAGGCCACAAAGCCGTTGGTGGAGGAGGTGGAACGGGTAGTCTGGCTGCGGGGCAACCAGGCACCCGCAACGGGAGGGCGGGGTGTCACGGTGCTGGGCCGCGAGATCATCGGTGGCTACGATGTGGCCCGCCTGGCCTCCGACGATGCCAGCGAACTGCAAACCTGGCTCGGTAGCAACGGCTACACTCTGCCCGCCGCCGCCCGCCCCATCCTCGATGCCTACGTAGCCGAAGACTGGAAGTTCGTCGCCGTTAAGCTCGCCCCCGGCGCTGCTCCTGGTGCCCTCGACCCGCTGCGCATGACCTTTGCCTCCGATGAGATTGTTTATCCCATGCGGCTGGGGGCGCTGGCCGACAGTCCAATCAATCTACAACTATTTGTGCTGACAGGCGGGCGCGTAGCCCTGGATGGTCTCGAAACCATCTTCGCCGGGCCGGTGCAAAGCCTGAGTCCAGTCCCTTCGCCAGCGGTCGCCGCGCTGCTGGCGGATGCGCCCTACCTCACCCGCTTCGACGCGCCGTTTCTGTCACCAGCTAGCATCAGCGGCGACTACATCTTTCGCCCCGCCGCCGACAACCAGCCCTTCCGCAAAACGGTCACGATTGTGCGCGACGTGAGTCCGCTGCAAGCCATCGGGCTGCCGGGCGTTATCGTGTGTCTGGTGCTGATGAATGTGGTGGCCCTGGCAATTGCCTACAGCTTCAAGCGCTACTTCGACAGCATTAACCCCGACAAGAAGAAGTAATTTTTTACCGCCGAGCGCACGGAACACACAAAAGCGGCAGCATTGGCAGTTGGCTACGCTCCCAACCCACGAGCTATCACCCAGATCATCTTTCGTGCAAAAAAACACTGGGCCGGAGGGACGAACGCCATTGTTCACCCCCCGGCCCAATATGGTTACGCGGCTGCATAAGTTGCCGCCGCAGCTCGCGCCTTCAGTTATCGCTTCTCTCTACAACGGCGAGAACTCCAGCGATTGTTGCAACCTTTGCCAGTATGCGTGCTGCGTGTTGTACAAACTAATCACAAACGACAACCTGGAGCGAAGTATGAGAGTAAAGTATGAAGTTTCAAAAGCAAAAACTATGTTAATTCAAGTATACATGGTGTATATCAAAACCGGTAGGGGAAAAATCCCTTGCTTTGCATAGCAAACATTGCTCCTAAGCATAGACAGTACTTCTGGGTAGGGATAGTCGAGACATCCGTGTAGTTGCATTATTTGCAAAAGTGGTGCATACTATTAACAGCAGCGACGCTATTCCTGTGCAAAGCACAAGCCACAGCGTTGCTTTCTGTTTGTCGGCAACCCAACATGTAAAGTGAGACGAAATGGCACTGTTACTACAACTCTTTATTGCCGGGGTCTGGGCTAGTGTGCTGGTGATTAATACGCGCCGGTTATTCCGTCTCGCCTGTGTTGAACAGCTGCGCCGTTGGCAAGAGGTACGCTTTTCTTCTGGCATGAAACGCATCTGGTGGTGGCTAGGCCAGGAAGAGTTCTGGAGCCGAGTGCGAGTTGACAGCATCAACGGTGTGCAAGTCACCCTGATGATTTTTCTGGTGGCCTGGGGCACCCG
>JALONX010000095.1 GCA_025454695.1 Chloroflexaceae bacterium | reverse complement strand
CACCAGCACAGCGTAATCGCGCTGCGGTTCGCTATCGGCATCGAGCAAGACCGTGCCAGCCCAGACGATTGTAGATTTTAGATTTTGGATTACGTAGGCCATCAGCGATGTTTTTTGCATTGCAACGCTCTGTCACCCCGACTACAGGGAGGGATCTTCAGCGCGCTGCAATGCAGATTCCTCACGTCGTTCGGAATGACATGGTGTTCCACTGAAAATGTAGCCATCACCGTCGCATCACTCAAAACACTTCGTCGCCACGGTAAAGCCCCGTAATTACTGTATCAAAAAAGTCTTTTTGTATTTCTCATTACCTCAGCCACCGAATGAATTCGGCGTCTGGAAGACCAAAACACGCTGAAGCGTGTTACTCTAAAAATACGTGAAAACTTCGTTGTCAGAGTAGTAATACTCAAAGGGGCAATCCAAAATCCAAAATTAAAATATGCCCGCCTGCTGGCCCCCGTCAATCACAAAGGTCTGCCCGGTGATCATGTTTGCCGCGTCGGAGGCGAGGTAGAGGGCCAGTTGCGCCACCTCCTCAGCCTGGATGAGTCCTGGCAGGGGCTGATATTGTTGCAAAAATGGGTCGCGCTCTGCGGGCGCAAAGCCATCGTTCAGCGGCGTGTCCACATAGCCCGGGCAGACCACGTTGCAGCGAATATTATCACGGGCGTAGTCGAGGGCAATGGCTCGTGTCAGGTTGACCACGCCTGCCTTGGCCGCCGCGTAGGCCGCCTTGCCCCGGCAGGCCCGCAGGCCAAAGGTTCCCGCAGTGTTGAGTATAACCCCGCCGCCCCGCCGCTGCATGTGGGGAATGGCATATTTTGCGCCAAGAAAGACGCTACGCAAATCAATGGCAATGCACTCGTCCCACTCCTCCTCGCTGATCTCCGTCACCGTGCCCACCGGGCTGATGCCAGCGTTCTGAAAGAGGATGTCTAGACCACCAAAGCGTTGCACGGTCGCCTCAACCAGCGCCCGCACGCTCGACCCATCGGCAACGTGCGCTTGCACGGGGTGAGCTTGCCCGCCCGCCGCCTCAATTTCGGCAGCCACCGCATGTATTTTTTCCCATGTGCGGCCTGCCAGCACCACCGCCGCGCCCGCCTGCGCAAAGGCCAGCGCACTCGCCCGGCCAATGCCGGAGCCAGCGCCGGTGACTAACGCGACTTTGTTTATTAGTTGCATGGTTTTTGAACCGGAGACGGAAGACCGGAGACCGGGGCCGCTCATTCCATTGATATCAATGCCTCGCAATTCAACAATGTTTAGCTTTAAGAATAATCAGGAAAAGGATTTGTATTTTGAAACTCGTCAATTTCCGAGACAGCGAGCCTGTTCATTTAGGCCGCGCAGGCGGCCTTCGTAAGGAAAGCCGGGGACTTCAGGCCCCCGGCGGCCTGCCCGCCCGACTTGCCGTTGCCCTGAAGGGCGCGGCTTGGCGCTGCGAAGCCCGCCTGCGCGGGCTATCCCCGATGGCATGGTTCATCTTCATCAGGCCCCTGGCAGCCCGTCCGTCCCCGGTCACCGGTCTCCCGTCCTCGGTCATAGCCGCCCCGATCATACTTTGATCCAGATTCCTTTCAACTCCGTATACAGCTCCGCCACCTGCATGCCGAGTTCGCGTCCGTGGCCGCTGGCACCCCGCCCGCCGAAGGGCACCGCCGGGTCAAACCAGTCGTAGGTGTTGACCCAGACCACGCCCGCATGCAGCTGCGCCGCCACCCGATGCGCCCGCGCCAGCTGGTTTGTCCACACCCCGGCGGCCAGGCCAAAGGGCACGGCGTTGGCCCGCGCAATCACCTCATCTTCATCGCTAAAGGGAAAGACCGCCAGTACGGGGCCAAAGATTTCTTCGCGAGCAATCGTCGCCGTGTCGGCTACATGCTCAAAAATCGTCGGCGGCACAAAATAGCCATCGGCGCTGGGTGCGGTTGCACCGCCGGTGAGCAGGCGAGCGCCCTCGTCCAGGCCGCGTTCGATGTAGCCCTGCACTCTGCGCTGCTGGGCCTGCGAGATCAGCGGGCCGAGGTCAGTATCGGGCTGCATGCCAGGGCCAACCCGCAGCGCCTGCGCCCGCCCCACCAGCGTCGAGAGGAAGTTGTCGTAGACCGTTTGCTGCACAAAAAGGCGCGAACCAGCCACACAGTTCTGGCCGCTGTTGGCAAAAATGGCCCAGAGCGCGGTTTCCGCCGCTGCGTCCAGGTCAGCGTCATCAAAAATAATCAGCGCCGATTTGCCGCCGAGTTCGAGCGAGACATGGGCCAGGTTCTCGGCGGAGGAGCGCACAATCGCCCGGCCAACCTCGGTGGAGCCGGTAAAGCCGATTTTACGCAGGTGCGGGTGACGGGCCAGGGCTGCGCCTGCGGTGTGGCCAAAGCCGGTGACGACGTTCAGCACACCGGGCGGTATGCCCGCTTCCAGGGCCAGTTCGCCCAGGCGCAGCGCGGTGAGCGGGGTTTGCTCGGCGGGCTTGAGCACCAGCGTGTTGCCGCAGGCCAGCGCCGGGCCAATCTTCTGCATGGCCATGACGGTGGAGTAGTTCCACGGGGTAATTGCGCCGCACACGCCCAGCGGCTCGCGGCGGGTGTAGACATGGTAACCCGGTGACGAGACCGGGTAGGTCTCACCCTTCAGGCGCGTGGGCATCCCGGCGTAGAAGCGCAGCTGGCCCAGAGCCACATTCACCTCAACGTTGTAGGCCACGTTGAAGGGCTTGCCATTGTCGAGCGACTCAAGTTGGGCCAGTTCCTCGCGGTGAGTCTCAATCAGGTCGGCGTAGCGATGCAGCAGGCGCTCACATTGGGCGGGCAGCACGGCGGCCCAGGCGGGGAAGGCGGCTTGCGCCGCAGCCACGGCCCGGTCAACGTCGGCGGCATCGCCCTCGGCGACGTGGGCCAGTTCCGTTCCGGTCGCCGGGTTCAGCGTAGCGAAGGTGGCAGCGCTGGCGGCAGGTTGCCACTGGCCGCCAATCAGCAGGCCGTGCTGGCGGGCGAGAAAAGATTCGACGGAGGGAAGGATTTTGATCATGTAAATTGTAAGAACCAAGAACCAAGATCCAAGAACCAAACGTGAAACCGACTGCGTACTGCGGACTACGCCTGCCCTGCCGTTCGTCAAGCTCACGAACCGCGGAGTCGAAGGGTACTGCGTAACCCGGACTCACTGCGTCTTTGCGTCTTTGCGTCTCTGCGTTTCTGCGCGGTCAATTCGTCTCAATGTAGGCGATGATCGTCCCGACGGGCACTTCGTCGCCTGCGGCGAAGCAGAGTTCGCCGATGCTGCCGCTGGCCGGAGCTTCGACCTCGGCGTCCACCTTTTCGGTTTCCACCGTCAGCAGCGGCTCGCCCTCGTTGATTGTGTCGCCCTCCTGGCGATGCCAGGCCGAAATAATTCCTTCACTCATCGTCGCGCCAAACTTTGGCATGTAAACGGGAACGAGTGCCATGGGTATTCCTTGATTGCAGATTGTAGATTGCAGATTGCAGATTAACCGAACAGACACACAGGGGCGCAGAGACAGAATGACAAGATGACCTGTTTTCCTTCGCGTCCTTCGCGTCCTTCGCGGATCAATTTGGGTCTAGCGTCACTTCGCCCGCAGCACCAGGTAGATGCCAAAGGCCACGCCCAGGGTGCCGATAAAATCCATCGGGTGGAGCGACTCGCCCAGGAGCAGCGCCCCCAGAAACAGCCCGAAAATCGGGTTAAGGAACAGAAACGTGTTGGCTTTGCTGGCGTCGCCCTTTCGCAACAGGAAGAGGTAGAGCAACATCGTCACCCACGAGAGCATGATGCACTGGTAGAGCAGGGCGTAGAACAGGTTCATGTCCCACGTCACCCCACCGCTCAGCACCGGCTCAAAGAGCAGGCTGGGGATGAGCAGCGCCACGCCGCCCACTAGCAGTTGCACCGCGTTCATCGCCGCCAGGTCGTAGCCGAGCTTCCAGCGCTTAAACAGAATCGTGCCGGTGATCATCGAGCTGTTGGCCAGCAGCACCAGCGCCATGTGCAGGGGGCTTTCGCCGCCACCCATGCGTGACCACATCACCGCAACCACGCTGCCGAAAGCGATCAGCATGCCGACAATTTTCTGCCAGCCCAGCCGCTCGCTCAGCAGAAACGGGGCAACCAGGGCCAGCAGCAGCGGGTTGGTGCTGGCCAGCACCGCGCCCGTCCCCGCCGAGACGCCTTGTAGGGCAATGGCAGTGATGCCGAAAAAGCCCGCGATACTGAACAACCCTAACACCCCGAGTCGGCCCCAGTCGCGCCGATTATTGGGCAGCGAGCGCCGCAGCAGCACCACAATCAGCAACAGCACACCGCCCGCCATCAAGAAGCGGAAGCCCATCATAAACAACGGCGGGCTGCTTAACAGGCCATACTTGGCTGCCACAAAGCCGGTTGACCAGAGAAACGAAAAGAGCAGAGCGAGCGCAGTGTACACCGGCGGCGACAGCGACTCAGTCGGTGATTCCGCCGTTGGCCGGGCTGTGGTGGTTGCCATTGTTCCTCACAATCATGAACAGAAACACTCATTTTTATTCCCACATGGTATTGTAACCAGGAACATGGGATGCGTCCTGTATCATTGTGAGGGAAATCAAGGTTTGATTGTACTGACTCAAGAATACGATTCGCCTTTATGTGCATCACCGACAGCAGTGCCAGACCTGCCTACAATGACAAAGCTGTGTGATGCACTGTTAGCCACAGTATTGCATTGATGCACCACGCCAGTCATGGTAGAAACGCCCCGCCGGGGCGTCTCTACCATGCGATGCGCTGTTCCGCAATGCATGTGAGCAACGAGCGTCATTGTTACAACGTGCCGCATTTCACGCACCGTAATTACTCCTGGTAACTTCCACAAGTCTTCGCAGTGATTTTCAATAACACGAGTTACACGGTGAGGGTTTGGGAGCGGCTGCGCCGCTCCCAAACATCCCTTTTGCTGCCGGTGCAGGCGGCTTCGCCGCCCGCACCGGCAGCAAAAGAACAATGCTGAAGGGTTTGCAACCCTCCAAACCTCCCGCTCAAAAAGCGACCGCGTAACTCGCGTCAATAACAGGACTTACGTGGTAAGAAGGCTTTGGAATACGAAAAGACACGAAAGGGCACGAAAAACACGACATTCAGGGATTTTTCGCGTTGTTCGCATCGTTTCGCGCCCTTCGCGATCCAAACGCTTGTGAACGACCGCGTCAGTCCTATCAATAACATCTTCGGTCACGAAAGAGTCTTCCTCACCGCCGCCACCACATCATCCACCGAGGGAATGACGGCCTTTTCCAGCACCGGGCTGAAGGGCATGGGCACGGGCTTGTTGCTCACCCGCTGCGGCGCGGCTTTGAGCGAAGCGAAGCCTTTTTCGGCCACGCTGGCGCACCATTCGCTGGCCCCGCCACACACCGGGTAGCTCTCGTCGAGGGCGACAAAGCGGCCCGTTTTGGCCACGCTGGCCAGCACCAGTTCCTCGTCCCAGGGCTTCAGGGTGCGTAGATCCACCACCTCGGCCTCGACCTCTTCTTCGGCTAGTTTTGCCGCCGCCTTGAGGGCCGTGTGTACCATCATCCCCGCCGCGCAAATCGTCACGTCGCGGCCCTCGCGTTTGATCTCGCCTTGCCCCAGCGGAATAATTTCGTCGTTGTCGGGTACCTCGCCGCGCTGGCCGCCCAGGGCGATGTGGTTTAGAAACACCACCGGGTTATCGTCACGGATGGCAGCCTTCAGCAGCCCCTTCACGTCACGGGGGGTGGACGGAAAGACCACCTTGATCAGCGGCATGTTCATGAAGAAGGGATGCACGGCCTGGCTGTGATGGTGCCCCGCGCTAATGCCACCGCCGTTCTGCACCATGTAAACCAGCGGCATCTTCACCTGCCCGCCATACATGTAGCGCATGGCCCCGGCCTGGTTGGCCAGCTGGTCGAAGGCCAGGTAGAGAAAGGTGCCGAACATCAAATCTACCACCGGGCGCAGGCCAGTGGCCGCTGCACCCACGCCCGCCCCCGCCACCGCCAGCTCGGAAATGGGCGTGTCAATCACGCGCAGATCGCCAAATTCCGCATGTAACCCGCGAGTCCCGGCAAACACCCCGATGCGAACATCCTCACCGATCAGAAACACCGTCGAGTCGCGGCGCATCTCCTCGGCCAGGGCTTCTTTAATTGCAGCAATGTATGTTTTACGTGCCATAAATCGTGAAGTATGAAGTATGATGTATGAGGTATGAAAAATCTTTGCGAATGCATTGCTCTTTCATACTTCACCATTCATACTTCATCATTTATTCAACCATCCATCCCCCATCAATATAGATCGTATCGCCGGTGATGTAGCGCGACTCGTCGGAGGCTAGAAACAGGGCGGCGTCGGCCACGTCGCGGGGCTGGCCAATGCGCTTGAGCGGAATGCGGCGCATCCAGTCGGCGACCATGGCCTCGTCGCTGAGGGCGGGCCTGGTCATCGCTGTTTCGATGATGCCGGGGGCCAGGCAGTTGGAGCGGATGCCACGTGGGCCAAACTCCAGCGCCAGGCAGCGGCTCAAACCGAGCAAACCAGCCTTGGCAGTGCAGTAGTGGGCCGAATTGGTAAAGGCAATGCTGCTGCTGATGGAGGCCAGGTTGACGATGCTGCCACCCCGGTTGGCCGCCAGCCAGTGGCGAATCACGGTCTGGCTCATCAGAAACACGCTGGTGAGATTGACGTTGAGCATACGCGCCCACTGGTCATCGGTCATCTGGTCAAAACTAGCGTTGAAGAAGATCCCTGCATTATTCACCAGCACACCAATTGGCCCAAGCTGCGTCACCGCTTCAGAGACCATCGTTTCCACATCGGCGCGGCTGGTGACATCTGCTTTCATCGCTACTACTCGCACGCCGTGAATAGAAGCCAGTTCCGCCGTTTCCTGCACGCCCGCCAGATTAATGTCAGAAATCGCAAGATCGCAGCCTTCTTCTGCGAATCGGAGAGCAATTGCCCGCCCATTTCCTGCCGCCGCGCCGGTGATGATTGCGATCTTATTTTTGAGTCTCATTGCAGATTGCAGATTGCAGATTGCAGATTACAGATCGTGACGTAACCAGAAGTCTTGCTATGCGGTACATGTTTGCAAAAGTTCTTACGTCACTTCTCTACAAGGAGCAACCACTATGACTGAACAACAATTGAAAGACCGTACAAAACAATTTGCACTGCGTGTTATTCGCCTCGTCGAGGCGCTGCCCAATACAAAAACCGCCCAGGTCATCGGCAATCAGATTCTACGGTCAGGAACGTCCGTTGGTGCAAACTACCGCGCCGCCTGTCGAAGCCGTTCCAACGCGGCCATGATTGCCCGCCTTGATATTGTTTTGGAAGAAGCCGACGAAACCCTCTTCTGGCTCGAACTGCTTTGCGAGTCGAACACCGTCCCCGAACATCGCCTGATGGATTTGATGGAAGAAACAGATCAGTTGATTGCTATAACCGTCGCTTCACTGAACACGCTCCGCCGCAAAAGCCCCACAGATTTGCGTAAACACAGCATTCGCTGAAAATCTGCAATCTGCAATCTACAATCTGCAATCAGTTAAATCCAACAATCCTCATAAAGCGTCTCCACCGCCGGGTCGGCACTGGCCCGTGCAAACGCCACCGCCTCAGCCACCGCTTGCGTTACGTCCCTATCCAGTTCATCCAGCTGTTCCGCAGTCGCAATCTCCTGTTTGATGATGGTGCTCCGCAACACCAGGATCGGGTCTTTGGCCTGAGCTGCTGCCTTCTCGTCTTCAGAACGGTACTGCTGCCCAGCCAGAAAGGCCTCTTCGCCCTCGGCATGGCCGCTGCGCCGGTGAGTCTTGGCCTCGATCAGGGTTGGCCCCTCGCCCCGCCGCGCCCGCGCCACCGCCGCTGTGGTTACGTCGTAGACGGCCAGGGCATCGGTGCCGTCCACAATCACGCCGGGGATGCCGTAACTACCCGCCCGGTCAGCCACGTCTTTAATGTTCATGGCCTTGTCAGCCGGGGTGAACTCGCCATACTGATTGTTTTCGCACACAAACAGCACCGGCAACTTCAGCGCCGAAGCCAGGTTCAGCGTCTCGTGGAAGCTGCCCTCGTTGCTGGCCCCATCGCCAAAAAAGGTCACCGCCACCTGGTCGGTGCCGCGCAGCCGGGCGCTGAGGGCTGCACCGCTGGCCATGGGCAGGCCGCCGCCGACAATGCCGCACGCGCCGAGCATGCCAATGCTCACGTCAGCCACATGCATGCTGCCGCCTTTGCCTTTGCAACAGCCAGTGGCCTTGCCAAACAGTTCGGCCATAATCGCGTTGAGGTCGCCGCCTTTGGCGATAAAATGGCCATGCCCACGGTGCGTGCTGACAATGTAGTCGTCGGTGCGCAAGGCCGCGCAGACGCCCGCGCCAACGCCTTCCTCGCCAATGTAGAGGTGAACGAAGCCCGGCAACTGCCCTTGAGAAAACAGCTTACCAACCTGTTCTTCAAAGCGGCGTATCCGCAGCATGCGGGTGTAGATATCGAGAATCGTATCGTTCATACTATCCTGTTTGATCAATGTTTTTCAAAAACGTATCAGCCGCTTGTTCACCAGCAAGTATCAATTTCTCCAGAAACGCAGGCGAGCGATCCAGTTTGGAAGCCAGATCAAGGTCTTTCTCCAGCATCAGGCGGCGCACGCTAATCTGGGTATGGGCCGTACCAGTCAGATGGCCGTTGGCCAGCCACTGGTTCACTTTTTCCACAAAATGCAGCTCTTGCTCCAGCGAGAGGTTGCCAGTGAGTTCGTTGCGCCGATCCATAATCTCCATCACTGAGGTCGGCACCGCTGCCGACTGACGCGGGTTAATCTGCACCACCCAGAGTTCGTCGGGATGCAAATGGGCCATTTCACGAATGGGCGGGTTCTGCGAGAATAGCCCGTCCCAATAGGCTGAGTCATCAATCTGCACCGCCCGAAAGAAGGTCGGGATCGCCGCCGACGCCAGCACCGCATCGGCGGTAACATCTGCATTCTTAAAAACCGTGAAACAGCCGCTCAACACGTTCACTGCGCCCACAAACAGGTGGGGCGTGCCCTCACGCACCAGCGACGGAATGGAGGCAAAGTCTACAAACTCCTCCAGCAATTGGCGAAAGCGTTCCTGACCAATATTCGGCACGTCGTAGGGACTCACCTCCGGCAGCGCCACCACGCCTCGCAGCCGCGTCAGGCCCACTACCGAGATGTTTAGCAACACATCCAGCGGCAGGCGAGCGGCGTTCTCCTGCCAGAAGCCCTCCAGCAACTGGCCCGCCCTGGCTGGCCCCTCCGTCAGCAGACCATACCACGCCAGCAGCGCACACACCGCCCCACCCGAAGTGCCACTCAAGGCGACGATCTCAAACGGTGGCGCTGGTTCAGCCAGCAGGCGCTTCAGCACCCCCGCCGTAAAGGCGGTGTGGCTCCCACCACCCTGACATGCAATCGCAACTCGTTTTCGCATAACACCTCGCGCAAAGCCGCAAAGCTCGCAAATGGCTCTCACAAAGGCACAAAAGTTGGCTCTCGCAAAGCCGCAAAGCTCGCAAAGATTTTAGTTGGCTAGCAGGCAAGTTTATGAGCGATACGAACAATGCCGTTCTTTATCAGACCTTCGCCGAAATTTATGAGCAAACCTAGACGTTTATCAGCAAGTCGAAGATACGTTAATAGTTGCTTTTTATGCACATCCTGTAGTGCTTCAACTGACTTCAACTCAACAATAACAAGATCTTCTACCAGCAAATCGGCCCGAAATCCAACCTCCAACACCACATTGTCATACACGAGAGAGATTGGCTGCTGCGTGACCACTCGCAAACCGCGCTTACGTAATTTATACGCCATCATTGCTTCATAAGCCGTTTCAAGAAGACCTGGGCCGATACGCTTGTGAATAGTGTATGCCGCATCTACAACCTGCTGTGCAATCTCATTCTCACTCATGGTATATCTGCTTTCTGCCTTTGCGAGCGTTTCGCTCCTTCGACATAACTCAGGACAGGCTTTGCAAGAGACCTCCTCTTGCTGCTTCCTTGCAAGATATACCGCAAACAGGCAAGTTATAGTGCGTTTACTTTCTCTTTCCTTACCGTGAAGATTATGTCTGGTTTCTTTGCGAGCTTTGCGGCTTTGCGAGAGACCTTCTTTGTGCTTTTGTGAGAGCCTACAACACGAGCGCTTCCGCGGTGAGTGCCAGCACCTTCGTAGCCGTGACAATCTGGGCCACTTCGATCCGCTCGTCCACCATTGGCCAGATGGGGATGAAGCCGGGGCCATATTCCACGCAGGTGATGCCCACGCCCTTGAAGTGGCATGTGTCCGCTGTTGCGCCAATGCGATGCCCGGCCCCCACCACCGGCAGCGCCCCCGTTACCTGCTGGTGGGCAGCGACAAGCCGACTGGCGACGGGCGAGTCGGCGGGGGTGGCCTCGCGGGCGGGCATGTTGGGCTGCTGGGCGCTCTGCGGGATGAGCAACTCGTAGTGGAAGTTCGGGTCAGCGGCAGCGATGGAATCGAGCAGGCCGATCATATCCTCGCGCACGCTCGCCTCGGTCATCCCCGGCACAATCCGCAGGTCAAACATCAGCGTGGTGGCGTCCTGGAAATGTTCAATGTTGCGCACCGCCATCGCCGGGAATCCAGGGATCAGCGGGTGGGGCGTAAAGCGCAACCAGCCGCCCTCATCCACCGACTTGAGCGGCTGGTAGCTTGGGCCAAATGCACGAATGACTCTGGTGATCTGCTCAATTGGGTTATTGTAGGGCACACGGTGCTTAAACTCGCCCCGCACCCGCACCTTGCCCTGCACATAACCCACCGAAATCAGCCCCACATCCAGGTTGCCCGCCTCGGTGACGATGCAGTAGTCGGTGCGCAGGCCCGTACTGATCAGGTGTTGCGCCCCAACGCCGCCGCCCGTCTCGGCGACGACACAGGCCACCACCAGGTCGCCTTTGAGTGGCCTGCCCGTGCGCCGCACCGCTTCAGCCGCCATCAAGATTGAAGCCACCCCGGCCTTCATGTTGATCGCGCCCAGGCCGTAGAGGTAGCCATCCTCAATCTCACCGCCAAACGGGTCGTGCGTCCATTCGGCCTCGCGGAAGGGCCGCCCGCCCCAGTCGCTGGTGTCGGTGTGGCCGCAGAGCATCAGGCTCGGCCCGCTGCCGTCGCCGCGCAGCCGCCCAATGGCCTGGTGCGTCACCCGCCCATCATGCAGCGGCACCGCCTGCAACTCCACCTCAAAACCCCGCTCCGCCATCCATGCCGCAATCCAACGCCCAACCTCCGATTCCTGCCACAAAAACGAGGGAATGCGGATGAGACTCTGGGTGAGTTCGACAGGTTCGTTGTCACGAAACATACTAAGGGCATTTACCATGTCTTACCTGTGCAAAGTATGAGGTATGAAGTATGAGGTATGAGTTGCATTGCAATCATTGCTTCCGCATATTGGCTTTTTTGCGTATCGAAATCGCAGTAAAAATAGCGATCAACTGATTAACTTCATTCTGTAGCGAGGCCATCTTCTCTACAGCTACAATTTCACTTTCAACCAATAAGTCGAGCCAGTACGCTGTTTCATCAGCTTCTTTCAAACAATCGCCAATTTTTGCGATAAACTCTTCAGCCGAACGGGCACGAAACGCTTCACGGTAATTCGCCCCGATAGAAGTACCAGAACGCAATGCCTGCTTTCCAAGCACCTGAGCCTCAGTTGTTTTTGGCAAAGCGCAGTACATGCGTACAATCCGCAATGCAAAAGCCTTCGTTCGTTCGCGCAGATCCGTTTGTTGGTTGCTCATACGTAACTCCTTGCTGGGAATGTGATAGTACAACGTCCGAGCTACATATCCCCTTCATACTTCATACTTCATACTTCATACTTTCCGCTTCACCGCCCACAGCTCCTTCACGCCGATGGTGTTGCGGGCCGGGTAAGGGACGCTGAAGTAATCACGGTAGATGCGATCCATTTCGGCGAACTTGTTGATGTCGGTAAGCGATACCGTGGTGCGGATGACATCCGACAACGAACACCCAGCCGCCTCCAGCACCGCCTGCACGTTGGCAATGGCCTGGCGCACCTCGGCCTCGAAGCCGCCTGGCACCACGCCAGAACCGTCGGGGTGGGTGCCCAGGTAGCCCGATGTAACCACCAGATCGCCGTAACGAATGGCCTGGCTGTAGCCGCTGCTCGGCACCGGCGCTTTGTCGGTCAGAATGACTTCAAAATCTGGCATATGTTCCTACTGCATAATCGGTAGCAAAGCTCTCGCAAAGGCACAACAAACGGTCTCTCGCAAAGCCGCAAAGCCCGCAAAGGGAAGCTCTCACAAAGGCACAAAGGCACAAAGAGTTCTGAGTATGTGCGACAAAGTCTGTGCTTTCATACTTCATACTTCATAGCTTATACTTTACCGATTTCCCCGGTCTCCGGTCGCCCGTCCCCGGTCACATCACAGGCTCTGCACAAAGCTGGCAACTTCGTCGTTGAAACGCTGCGGTTCTTCCAGAAACGGGCAGTGGCTGCTCTCCTCAAAAATCACCAGGCGGGCGTTGGGCATGTGCTGGGCCAGGTGTTCGCCTGCGGCCACCGGGATCAGCTTCTCATCGCGCCCAAAGCAGAGCAGCGTGGGCAGCATCACCTTCTCCAGCATCGGGCGATAATCTTGCACCGTCTGATCAAACAGAATAGCGCTGGCCACCGATTCGGGCATGCGGGTGATTTCGGCAAACATCCAGGCGGCATCGTCCTCAGCGAGCGCGTCCTTAAACATCGCCGGGATGAAGCCGCGCACAAAGGCCGAGCGATCCGTCTGAATGGCGCTCATGATATGGGCCAGGGCAGGCAGGTCGGCAAAGCCGTAGGGCCAGTCGGGCCAGCGGAAGTCCGAGGCCGACTCGTCAATAATCACCGTACCCTTGAGCTATTTGCCCTCATATTCCTTGATGTACTCCCAGATCACAAACGCGCCCATTGACCAGCCCGCCAGCACCACCTCGCTCAGGCCCATATGCTCGATAAAGGCGTGGACATCGCGGGCGTACTGCGCCACGGTGTGTCCGCTATGCACATGGGCCGACTGACCATGGGCACGCATGTCGAGCGACAGAACGCGGCAACGGTCGCTCAGCCCATCAAGCTGGGGCGTAAAGAAGCGGCTGCTCATCCAAACCCCGTGAATAAACAATACCGGCGTGCCTGAACCCTGATCCTCGTAGTGAAGCGTCACATTACCGAGCGTCACAGCTGGCATGGCAACCTCCAAGCAATTTTGGATTTACGATTTTCGATTTCAATCTAACGCAGAGACGCAGAGACGCAGAGGATCTGATTATGCCGAACATGCTCTGTGCCCTCTGTGTCCTCTGTGGCAAATCCGGGCTAGAAAAACTCGTCCAACAATTGGTAAAATGCCAACTTTTGCGCATCTGGCTGCGGCAGGCCATAGGCGGC
>JALONX010000808.1 GCA_025454695.1 Chloroflexaceae bacterium | reverse complement strand
ACCGCGTAACGTGTGTAACTTACTCGTGTGGGCTATCAAAAATGAAATTTAGCATGGCCACTGGTCGTTCAGATACTTCACAATCAGCCCTGCGTGCGACAAGGGCTTGCTGAGATTTTCGAGATCAGTGTTGGTTTCATAATCCAGCAACACGACGGTGCTGCTGGCACTCAAATCACGCAGTTGTTGGAGGTTCGCTTGCAGGCAGTGGTCGAGCACCCAGCGGTAGGCGGGCAGATAAATCTGGTAGCGGGCCTCGCGGTAGGCAAGCAGCGTGGTGCCATGCACGCCAGCCCGGTGGCCATGCACCTGGCCATTGCTTCGCACAGTGCGCTTGATGCCGCGCATGCTGGTGTTGGTAAACGTGGCCAGGTCAATATCGGCATTGGCAAACACCTTTAAGCCCTGCCAGATGCCTTCTACAGAGGCGGCCACATGGCCGGGCGAGAGCGGAACCGGAATAGAACCGTGGGGATAAAACGGACTAAACTTCACCCAGGGCTGCTGCCCCTGCGAGGTGACATCCAGCACCTGCGCCCCAGGGTAGCGCTCCGCCAGCGTTGCAGGCTTTTTGCGCTTGCTCTCCACCAGGATCGTCATTGAGTCTGCTCCTTTTATAGCAGATTGCAGATTGCAGATTAACAGCATTGTCAAGGAACAAAGCCCCATCCTGCTCGCTCAACCGGTCTGCAAACCGCTCTATGCTCGGTGAGTCCGGGCTTGACTGGTGGAGCATAGCAGGCGTTTGCGACAGTGGCAGTCACATGATGGAGTCACTGGCTGAACCCCTGATATTCTGGGTCAACCTGACGGGCGCACGGGCCGGGCTGCCCGCCGCCCTGCACGCAGGCCAGATACTGGGTGGTGGTCTCCTGGGCCCGTTCCAGCGCATCACGGGCTTCCCCCGTCACAAAAGACTCGTTCACCGCCCCATAGAACCAGTAGCGGTCGAGCTGGGTTTGCAGTGGGCTGGGCGATGGCGGCACCTGCGCCAGCAGCGGCTGGGCCGCCGCGTAGACTTCAGCAGCACCGGGTAGGGCCTGCTTGCTGAACGCCGCACTGGTGGCCAGCGCGGTGCGGGCCGGGAAACCGCCCTGCACGCCACTGATCTCGCCGCTCAGGGCGGTGAGCCACTGCCAGCAGGCCTGGGCGTGGGGCGAGCGGGCGCTGATGTAGAGGCCGATGGTGGGCGTGGCCACGGGGCCGGGCAGGGCGTCGGCGCTGCGGGGCACGGGGGCCAGCGCCATGCCGCCGTCCACCGGCAACGGCGCACCAAAGGAGATGCTGCCACTAGCCAGCCACATGGCGACGGTGCCGGTTTGCACCAGGGTGCGAGCGTTGGCGTCGTCCCGCTCGCCTGCCCGGTAGCCCACCAGGGTGGAGCTGGGCGAGGTCTCGCGCAGCAGCCGCAGGTAGTCGCGCAGCACCGCGACCAACGGTGGGGATGTGAGGGTGAGCCGTTCGCTGCCGCCCTCGGTCACGGTCAGCGCGGCCCCCTGGCTGGCCAGGATCAGGTCGAGGTCGGCGGGCATACTGAGCGAGGCGAAGCCATACTGCCGCTGGCGGCCCGCGCCGCTGCTGAGTTGCTGCGCCGCTGCCTGGAGGTCAGCGAATGTCCAGTTTGCGGTGGGCGGCGCAACCCCGGCGGCGGTGAAGCGCGCCGGGTTGTAGAAGAGGGCGGGCAGGTCAATGCGGTAGGGCAGGCCGAACAGCCCGTCACCGTGCTGGTAGGGAGCCAGCACCGCCGGGGCGTAGTCGTCGCGGGGAAAGGTGGCATCGGCGTCAATGAGTGGTTGCAGGTCGAGCAGGGCCGTGCGGTCGGCCTCGGTAGGGCCGCCGTAGCCCGCAAAACAGTCCGTGGTGGCGGCCCGTTGGGCCAGATCGCTGGTCTCATCCGTCTGGAGTTGCACAAAGACCCCGGTGGCGCGGGCGTTGAACTGCGCGACCAGCGGCACCGCTTGCTCCCCCAGGTCACCGGGGTGGAAGGTGATCACGGTGGCCCCGGCGGGAATGGCAGCGGCAGGCACGGGCGTGGCCACAAACACGGGCGCGGCGGTGGGTTCTGGTTCCGGGGTCGCCTGGCGGGCCACCCGCCACTCCTCAAGCGTTTGCTGCCCAATCGTTGCAGCCGCTTCTGGGGAAATACTGCCATCGGCCATATCAATCAGGGGGCGGCGCAGCGGCCCCAGCACATCCCAGGGCAGGGGCACAGGCGTTCGCCCCAGTGTCGTTTCCACCGCAGCCCGTGTGTCGGGGTTCAGCTGCTGCAAATACTGCTGGGCAAGCGATTTGCGGGCCGGTACTGGATAACTAAATTCGCCCCCCTGGTACGGTTGCTGAGGAAACTGGCGACTCAAAAAGCTAAGCCAGCGCCAGGCCGCTTCTGGGTGCTGCGTGCCTTTGCTCATTGCCAGGTTGTCTACACTTGTAGGAAAGGGCATCGGTAAGACAGGAAAGGGCACGACACCGATTGGAAAGGAAGGCTGGTCAGGCTCCATCAGACCCGCAGGCCACATCGCCACCCGCTGCTGCCGTATCAAGGATCGTAATTGATCATTAAACAGAATGTTCTCGGGCGTGATGTAGAGAGCACCGGAGGAGGCCATAATCCCAATCGAGCGCAAGGCCCGGCGCACCTCCGGCACATCTAGATTAATCTCCGTTTCGGGCATGGTAAGCAGTTTTGGGGCGGTCTGGCCCAGCTCGCCTGCCAGGGCCAACTGGCCAAAGCCATTGTCAATCATGCCGTAGACCTGCACCTCGGTTTTGTTGAGTTGGGCCAGAGCCAGGGCCGCATCACGCATCTCCGGCCATGTCCAATCGGCCCGTGGTTCGGGGCGACCTTTAGCGGCAAAGAGCTGTTTGTTGTAGGCCAGCACGGGCACCAGGGTGGTGCGGGGCAGCGTGTAGATGCCACCAAGTTGGGGTTCGGGGGTGAGGGTGCCGGGGTAATAGTCGGTTATGTCAAAGGCCGGGTCAGCATCAATAAAGGGTTTAAGGTCGGCAAAATAGCGCTGCTGCATCGTTGGGGTGCCTGCCGTAACAAGGTACGCAGTGTCAGCCAGGCGAGCTGTCTCTCGATTTATACGTTCTACATTCCCCTGATCATCTTGCAGAACAGCATCGAGCGGAACAACTTGAATACGTATCGTTGGGTTTTCGTTATGAAATGTATCAACTAAGGGAGCAAAGATATTACGGTAATACTCAGTTACGGCAAAGGATACGGTTACTACCTTAGAAGTATTGTCACTCGTTTCTGACGTTGCTGGTGCTGGTTGCGGCGCAGAGGCGC